>CAYUYV010000009.1:43526-54338 GCA_964449455.1 uncultured Alphaproteobacteria bacterium
ATGGTCTGGCCCGTCATGGTCTGGATCGCTTGCGGCGGTATCGGGCTCAGTGGCACCAGCATCCTGGCTCTTCGGACCAGACGGATCGGAATCCAATGGATCGGCGGTCGTCATGGCATGGCGTCCTTTCGCGATTGGTATCTTACCCCATGCCGGTGAAGGAAGTCGCACCGGTCGCCATAGGTCTTTGAAATCGAGTGCTACAGACTGACAGATTAAACGTGGTCGGTCTGCGACGAAAACACCCCATGTCACCTGGATCTTGCCAGCGCACGGGGATCGGATCTTCACTCATTAACGTTGACGCCCTTGCGTTTGGCCCCCGTAAAGGCCTTCAAACACAATCTTGTATTCCCGCCGCACGGTCCCACGTGCAAACCTCTATCGCTTCGCGCGTGAGACCACAGTCAGACAGGAGCCTTCGATGACGGTTGACGGGCCGAACACCACATTTCTCGCCGACTACAAACCCGCCCCGTTCGCAATCGATAGGGTCACGCTGGACATTGATCTCATCCCGGATGCCACCCGCGTCACATCGCGCCTCACGATCCGCCGTACGGATCCGGCAACCCAGGACCTGACCCTTGACGGCGTGGGCCTGATACTGAAGGCCATCAGCATCAACGGCGAGGCCCTCGGCGCGGAACGCTACACGCTGACCGACCGCACACTGACGGTACACGGCGTGCCGGATGCCTTCGAGTTGACGACCGAGGCGCAGATCGATCCGCAGGCCAACACATCCCTCGAAGGGCTCTACATGTCCGGGGGCATTTTCTGCACCCAGTGCGAGGCCGAAGGCTATCGCAAGATCACCTGGCATCTCGACCGGCCGGACGTGCTCTCGGTCTATTCGGTACGTCTCACGGCCGACAAGGAGGCCTTCCCGGTCCTTTTGAGCAACGGCAATCCCGGCGAGGAGGGAGAGAGCGGGGACGCCCGTCACTGGGCTGAATGGCATGATCCGCACCCCAAGCCGGCCTATCTTTTCGCGATTGTCGCCGGTGACCTCGCCCATGTCGAGGACCGCTTCAAGACCAAATCCGGCCAGGACGTCCGCCTGCGGATTTATACCGAACATGGCAATGAGGACCGCTGCGCCTTCGCCATGGATGCGCTGAAACGGTCCATGGCCTGGGACGAGACCCGCTTCGGTCTCGAATACGATCTTGATGTGTTCAACATCGTCGCCGTGGGAGACTTCAATGCCGGCGCCATGGAGAACAAGGGGCTCAACATCTTCAATGCCGCCCTGGTGCTGGCCAGTCCGGACACGGCAACCGACCTTGATTATGAGCGCATCGAGACCGTCGTTGCCCATGAATACTTCCACAATTGGACAGGCAATCGCATCACCTGCCGGGACTGGTTCCAGCTCTGCCTCAAGGAAGGGCTGACCGTGTTCCGGGACCAGGAATTCAGCGCCGACATGCGCGACCCAACGGTTAAGCGGATCGATGACGTCTCCCGCCTGCGCGCCATTCAATTCCCTGAAGACAGCGGCGGCCTTGCCCACCCCGTGCGGCCCGACCGCTATATCAAGATCGACAATTTCTATACGGCCACGGTTTATGAAAAGGGCGCCGAACTCGTCCGCATGCTGGAGACCATGCTGGGCCGTGAGGCCTTTGATGAGGGCATGAGCCACTATATCACCAAGAATGATGGTCGCGCCGCCACCGTTGAGGACTTTGTGGAAAGCTTTGCCACCACCTCCGGCCGCGACCTTTCCGCATTCATGACCTGGTACGAACAATCGGGGACACCCCGTGTCACGGTCCGCTGTGACCATGATCCGCAGACCCAGACAGCCACACTGACCCTCACCCAGAAAACCGAACCCACAACGGACCAACCCCAGAAGCGCCCCGTGCCCATTCCCATCCGGCTCGGTTTGCTGTCCGGTGACGGAGCGCCGCTCGCCTTGCGCCCCCGGGGGGACAACGCCGCGCCCGAAGACACCTCCATGGTTTTCGAACTCACAGGTGAAAGCCAGTCGATCACCTTCGAAGACGTGCCCGAAAAACCGGTTCCATCCGTGCTGCGCCATTTCTCGGCCCCGGTCCGGATCGATGTGGGCCTCAGCGTGGCCGAAAGCCTGCTGCTGATCTCATCCGACGAAGACCCCTTCAACCGCTGGGAAGCTGCCCAGGACCTGGCGCGCACGGAAATCCGCAACGCCGCCGAGGGACAATCGCTTGGCGACGCCGCCCACGGCCTCGGGCAGGCTCTTGTGGCCGCCCTGGATGATGAGCGGCTGAGCGAGGCCTTTCTCGCGCGGCTGATCCAGCCGCCCACAGCCGACGATGTGGCCCAAAGCATGGCGCGTGTCGATCCGGGCGCGATCCATGAAGCCCGCGAAGCCTATCGCGCACTTCTTGCGGGCCTGCTTGAGGACCGCCTGCGGGCACGCATGGACGCCTATGACCGCAATGAGCCCTTCCGGACCGATGCGGATCAGGCGGGCCGCCGGGCGCTCGCCAATGGCGCCCTCACCCTCTTGTCCGTGCTCAACAAGGAAGAGGACCTGGCACTGGCCGCCGATCTGGCACGCGGTGAAGGTCCGATGACGGATACCTTGTGCGGCCTCTCAATCCTCGCGGACAGCGATCATGCCGACCGGGACACGCGCCTCCAGGGCTTCCACGACCAGTGGCAGGAAAACCCGCTTGTGCTCGACAAATGGTTCGCCTTACGCGCCCGCTCGACTCGTGAGGACACACTGGACGTGGTCAGACAACTGACCGCCCATCCGAAATTCACCTTGCGCAATCCGAATCGGGTCCGTGCGCTGATCGGCAATTTCATTATCGGCAATCCCTTGCGCTTCCACGCCGCGGACGGCTCGGGATATCAGTTCTTTGCCGAACAGATCCTGGCCATCGACGCGCTCAATCCCCTGTTTGCCGCCCGTCTGCTGTCCCAGATCAAGAGCTGGCGCACGCTTGAGCCCCAGCGCCGTGCGCAGATGGAGACGGCCCTGTCGGGAATTCTCAATGCCCGTCCCGTGTCCGACAATGTCCTGGAGGTCGCCTCGCGCATGCTGGCCCCCCTGCCCTCATGACCGGGCCCCGGGATACGCTGCACGTGATTCAGACGTGACAAGACTCTCCCGGATCAGATAATCGGTGACAAGCGAATCAAAGACGCCATGCCGGTCCTCGGCGTGGCGTCTTGCGAATCCGCCCATAGAGTTGAGGCGCAGACCCGAACTCAGGCCGTGAGTCCGGGATGCCCGCGGAAGGCCTGAACCGGTCCGGCGACAGACAGATCTCCTCCCCTGGATTTCCAGGCCATGGATCTCCAGGAGCCCGCCCCTTCAGGCCTGATGTTCCCCCCGCCCCGGTCATCCGTGCCCGGGCGGTGAAAGCCAGAGCGAGGCGTACGGTGCACGGTGAGGACACCCGTCATCAGGATCGCTCCCCGGCAGCCCGGGGAAGCCGGGTCCGATGGGATCAGGCGATCTGGCGCCGGTTTGCCCGTCCCCCTGCCCACGCCGATGGCCATGCCGCCGCGGATGACGCCGCGCCCCATGGCGTGCCGGACGAAGACGACACCCGGGAGGGTGATATTGAGGCCTTTGCGGTCCTCATCGAGGCTCTGCCCGATGGCATCGCCCTCATTGCGGCCGACGGTTTCGTCATCGCCGCCAATCCCCTATCCCGTGAATGGCTGGGCCTTGCCGCTGACGGCAGCGATGACGGCATTCTGGGGATCCGCTTCAACGCACTCCCGGAACTCTTCGCCAAAGAGAAGCGCTGGTTTCGGCGAACCACCCGATGCCTTGCCCCCTATGGCACCCTCGCCATCATCCGTGACGTGACCATCGAGGCGCGGCAAGTGGAACGCATTGAGGCCCTCGAACAGGACGCCGAAACGGCCCAGACGGAGCTGTCCCGCGCGGGCGCCACGATCGCGGCCCTGGAGGAGCGTCTTGGTCGGGAGCGGGCCCGGGCGGAAGCGGCCAGCCATGCCATGTCGGAATTCATGGCCAATGCCAGCCACGAGCTGCGCACACCGCTCAATGCCGTTCTGGGCTTTTCAGAACTGATGACCCGGGAGCTGTTCGGGCCCCTGGGCCATGAGAAATACACGGAATATGTCCGCGATATTCACGCGAGCGGCGCGGCCATGCTTGATCTCGTGACGGATATTCTGGACATGGCACGACTAGACGGGCCCGATGGCTCCGTGTTGCAGCCGGCCCGCATGCGCCTTGCCGATGCCGTGAAGACCTGTGTCGGCCTTGTCCGGCACCGGATCGACTCGAAATTTCAGGAATTGACCGTGGATCTGGAGCGCCTGCCGACCGCCTATGCGGATGTGCAATCGGTGAAGCGCATCCTGCTCCATCTGCTCACCAATGCAATCAAGTTCACGCCGGAGCACGGCTCGATCACCCTGCGCGGGCGGGCCGACCTGCACCATGTGATCCTGACCGTCGAAGACACCGGCATCGGGATCGACCCGGAGGATCTCGCCCAGCTTGGCTCGCCCTTCCGCCGCTCGAAACGCGCCACTGTGAATGGTGCTCCGGGCCTGGGGCTTGGCCTTGCCCTGTCCCACCGCCTTGCGGAGGCCAATGGAGGCAACCTGACCCTTTCCAGCGTGCCCGATCGGGGCACCATCGCCCGCCTGATCCTGCCCCGCCGGGCCAAACGCAGCGGGACCCGCGCGCCCCAGACCGAGCACGTGTCTGATGCGGCCAGCGTGCGCGCCGTGTCCTGACCAACGCCGTTTAAGGCGCGACAGACCGGCCTATCCAGGCAGATGCTGGTCCATGAAGGCGAAGACATTGCCGCCCATGACCTGCTCGATAGTTGCCTCATCGAGGCCTTCATTGAGCAAAGCGTCAGTCAGAACGACGATCTCGGATGAGTCGAAAGCCACCGTAACCGCGCCGTCATAATCCGATCCCAAAGCCACATGCGCCGCGCCCACAAGCGAAACGCCATAGGCGATGGCTTTGGCGACAGACGCCGGCGCGGTATCGCAGACTGCCCCGGCCCAATAGCCAGTGCCGATCAGGCCGCCGGCCTGGGCAATGCGCCCCATGAGCTCGTCGGAGATATTGCGCGGTTGGTCGCAATGGCCCTTGAAACCGGTGTGGGAGAGGATGAGTCCGCGCACGCCCATATCCAGAACGTCCCGAACCACGGCTTCGGAGGAATGCGCCAGATCGATGATGACACCCATCTGCGCCATGCGGGCCACGGCCTGGCGACCAAAATCACTCAGCCCGCCTTTCGATGTTCCGTGGAGCGATCCGCCAAGCCGGTTGTCGAAGAAATGATGCAGGCCCATCACCCGGTAGCCCATCTTCCAGAGCCCTTCGATGGCGTTGAGCCGCCCGTCGAGGGCGTGGGATCCCTCCGTTGCCAGGATGGCGCCGACGGCGAAATTGCCTTGCCTCTGATCGGCGCGCAGCCGCGCCAGATCATCCCGGGTGAGAATAATCCGCAGACCACCACCGGAGCGTTCTGAAAAGCGCTGGAGCTTCTGGGCCTGATAGACCGCGCGCTCATAAAGGCTATACCAGGTGCGCGGGGGCCAACCCTGACCGATGACCAGTGCCGTCAGTTGATCGCTGTTGGCGTCATTCTGCTCATAGTTCTGCCCGCTCGGCGATTTGGTGACTGCGGAAAAGATCTGGAGGCCGAACCGGCCGTCAAGGAGCCGCGGCACATCCACATGGCCCCGATTGCCCCGGGCCAGAATGTTCCGTTTCCAAAGCAGACTGTCGGCATGCAGATCGGCGAGTACAATCCGCTCATGCAAGGCTGTCGCCCGGGCCGAAACCGCGTAGGGCTCATGGGGGATCGTCTTATTGAAACCCTGCTCGACCATAGGCGGGACGATCGCATAGGCGACGGCAAGCCCTGCGATGATGAGGCCGAGAAGGACGATAAGAACTCGTGTCATGGCGCTTCCCCGGTCCCACCCCTTTGTGTCAGGGCTGTCTTGTCAGAATGAATCCGGTCAAGAGCGTAGGATAGCACCGGGACGGGTGAGCCGCACAAGAGGGTTATCCAGGGTTTCCAAAACCCAATTACCGGCCTTGGCCGGGACGGGATCCTTTGAGCGGGCAAGCCCCCACCAGGAACCCGTAACGGGGCATCGGGCCACCGATGTGAGGCGCGCCGTCGCGTCGCCGCGACGCACGTGCTGCCCTGGCTGGCTTGGACCGGGCAAGGGAATGTGGAACAGACGCTCACCCATTTCGTCCATATGTTCATGGTGAACGAGCAGGGCCTTGCGTCCCGAAAAGGCGGGCTTGTCCCAATCGATCAGCATGTCGAGGCCGAGATCGAAGGCATCAAGGCAATCCTGGCGATCAATGGCTTCGTCCGGAGACGGTGCATCCCGCCCCAGCCTCGGCCACCCAGCCATAATCCGCGCCGTCTCAAGGCTTGCCAGACCGATTGGGCGTACGGTCTGACCGCAGTCGCGCAGGATCCAGTCCCACAAGGTGCCTGCGTCCCCGGGCTCCAGCCAGATCTCCGCCCGTGACGGAACACCGAAGGGACCGCCCGGCCCATCGGGGATGAAGAGTTGCCCAAGCAGGCCATGGCGCGCGATTGAGACCATGCCGCCGGGCACGGCTTGGGACTCCCGCATCAGGCCGCAACGGATGAGCGTTTCGAAAATCCGAGGGCCGAACAGGCCCAGCACCGCAATCGACCCCGGCTCCATAAGCACTTTCACGGCCATGCCCCGACAGGCATCTTCGACCCAGGGCAGGATCATGGTCTCCGAGATCAGGAGAAAACTGTCCGCTCCCAGACGCGCCACATCGGCCACCGCCACGACCCGGCCCTTGCCGTCACACAGAAGCGTGGCCCGGACCATGCCATCCGCGAGGGCGGGCGCATTGAGCGTGGTCATCCGGTCGACGGCCTGCGCCGCCGTCTCCCCGTCGATGCGGATAATGCATTGGGGGGTGAGATCGGCAATCCCGCAACCCAGGCGGAGCGTCGTCGCCTCAACCTCCGGATCGCCGCAACGGGTGGGCACGCGAAAGCCGTTCCAGATTTCCCAGGAGAGCGCCCAGCCAGCCATGCGGTCATAAAAGGGGGTGACCGAGGGGTGGAGACCGCGCGATGCGCCCTGTCCAGAAGACTGGGATGGGGAGGAGGCCTGGCCTCCGGCTTGCGACGAGGACTGTTTGACCGGTCCAGCCTCTGCAGCCTCACCACTCTCAGCATAGGGCGTATCCGTGCCTCGATCTGGCGTTTCGTGAGGCCCATCAAGCACCTCTTGATCGTCAGTCCCTTGATGGTCCGGGAGCGGCGCGTCTTCGTGGCTCTGGGCCCCAGCCCCGCCTGCGGTCGCGCCATCTTCCCCATAAACGGATGCGTCCGGGATGACATCTTCCGGTCGCGCCCCAGGCTCACCATAGATGGCATAAGGATCTTCCGGCGGCAGATCGGAGGCGGGCCCTTGGGACGGCGACGAGTAGGGCGAGGCTTTTTCAGGACTTGAAGGCTGGAATGGATCCTGTGGGCTCATGATTTACCCTTGTCTTCGGCGATAACGGCCTTCGCCGCTTCGCGCCCCGCCTGGCCCGAAACCCCGCCACCGGGGCCTGTGCCGGCACCACACAGGGTGAGACCGTCGACTTGAAGACCGGCAACCCGGCGGTTTGGCCCCATCTGATCGGCGGCAAGATCACCCTGGTGCCAGTGGCCGCCCCGCACACCGAACGCGGCTTCCATGTCCCGCGGCGTCAGTACAGCAACTTTGCGCACGAGATCCGGCAGGTCCGGCGCATGGAAGGTCAGCCGATCAATCACGGCCTTGGCTAGCTGGCGCCGCAGGGCTTCATTGGCATCATTCGGCGCAAGATACGGCACATATTGGACGACCACGGACATCACATGACGGCCATCCGGCGCCAGATCCGGATCGCTCACGGAAGGGATGATCACTTCCAATGCCGGATAGGTGCTCATCTCGCCATATTTGACCGGTCGATAGGCACTTTCGAGGTAGTCGAGGGACGGGGCCACGACGAGGCGTCCTGACAGGCGCTCTGGTGCCAGCCCCCGGAACCGGGGCAATCCGTCCAGGGACAGATTCACCTTGCCCGTCACGCCTTTGCTGCGCCAGCGCTTGAGCCGCCGCACCAGTTCCACATCCAAAAACCGCGGGCCCAACAGGCCAAGACAGGTGCTCTGGGGATCAAGGGACGACAATACATGGCGGCAGCGCACCCGTGCCCCATTGGCCAGGATGACGCCAACCGCCCGGTCGCCCTCCACCAAAATGGACCGCACCGCGGTGCCGAACTGGACCCGTGCCCCCGCTTCCGTGGCGACCACGTGCAGCGCCTTAGCCACGGCACCGATGCCGCCCTTGGGCAGGCCGAGCATGCCGCGCATTCCGGCGCATTCTCCGGTCAACCGGTGCAACCAGGGCAGCACGGTGCCTGGCGCGCTTGGCGGTTGGCTGGCACCAAGACCCGCATCGAAGGCGAGCGCACCCTTGATCAGGGGATGGTCAAATTCCCCGTCGAGAACATCCGTCAGCCGACCATGGCTCGCAAAGGCAAGGGCCCGCGCTTCCTCCGCCGGCAGACGCTTGAGCGCCCCGGCAAGATCCTGCCCCGCTTCCCCGGTCAAGGAGGATGCTTCAAACGCAGCGGCGAGGCGGCCCATCCGGGCCAGGAACAAACCATAGCCTTCAGCATCCTGGGGAGCGATCTGGGCAACGGCCGCACGGGCACGCACCGGATCCGCCGGCATGGTCAGATGGGCGCCATCTTCGTCTAGAGCCGTCGTCTCGAGGCGCCGCGCTGCATAGCTGAGCCCGCGCTTGTAGAGGCCCAGATCCTTCACGACTGGCGGATCGAGCCGGCTGATCACATGGGCGCAGACGGGGAGGGAAAATCCGGGCTCGATCTCGCCATTGGCGGCCATGCCGCCCATGAGATCCCGCGCCTCCAAAACCAAGATCGACAGCCCCGCCTTGGCCAGATAGGCGGCCGCCGTGAGCCCATTGACCCCGGCCCCGATCACAATCGCGTCGGTCTCTGCGGGAATGACCCCGTCGCCCCGGTAATCCGGATGGGCGCCGGGCGGAAATCCGATGGCTGAGGATTCGCTCATGGCACCTGCCTGATCCGCATATTGGACGACAGCCCTTCGGCAAGACGGGCGCTGAGCGCCAAGCCTGCCACCCCGGGCTCATTGGGCAGAACCGCCATGTCGGGGCCACACAGGACAAGCCCTTCAATGGCGCTCAAGTGACGCGCGAGCATGGGCACCGGACGGTTCCAGTACAGCCGGTCGGGCGCCCAGTCACCAGCCAAGATCTCTCCACCCGTGCGCTGGGTCTGGCTTTCCAGATCGCTCGGCAGCCACAAGGCGACCCCCTCGACGGCGGAACCAAACCGGGGCCAGACACTGCCCATACGCTCCAGAACCACATCCCGAAAAGCGTCCCGCCGAGCATCGGTCCAGGCACCATCATGGAATTGATCCGGTGCCAGATGGGCCGAAACCATCAGCACCGCTCGACCCGTCACCGCGTCGCTGCCCTCATCAAGGCCTGCGCCGCCGGCGCTTTCAAGGGATACGGACAGCCAGGGCGCCGTGGGCAGACGACCTTCCCGTGCGTCATCCCCAGCCGCTTCCATGGCCGCAAGCCCATCCACAATGCACACCTGGGAAGGGAAATCACTCCGCCAGGCCGCCGGCAGAAACTCCAGCGAACCGACCGTGACCGCCAGACGCGCGACCCGGCCCATGGCCTCTGCGCGGCTTACGGTTTTGAGAAGATCCTTGGGCAGCGCTTTCAGACTGATCAGGTCGAGCAGCGTGCGCTTCATGTCGTGGCCCGACACGACGACCTGGGCCGGCACCTGGCGTCCATCCCATAAGGAAACGCCCTCCACCTTGCCGTCATTGACCAGGATTTCACTGACATCCGTTTCAAGAAACAGATCGACCCCAGCCGCATGGAGCGCCTTCTCCAGGGCCGCCGAGAGCGCAACCGCACCACCAAAAATTTGGGTGCCGTACCACAGATTGCCCTGGCCTGCCTCCGGACCCGCCCCATCCAACATGGGCAGATTGAGCAGGCCGAGAGCCGACCCCGGCGCCATGGGTCCTGCATTCTGATGGGCCAGCGCCAGCGCCGAAAGGAGGGTTCGGAAGGCCGGCGCCTGAAGATCGGAGCGCAGACGGTCGGCACACGAGGCCCCGGCGAGGTTCAGCAGATCGAACAAGGCGTCATCGCCCAGCCGGGCCGCCGCACCCAGCTTTTCCCGGAAACTGCGCGCCGACCGGCCACGCATGGCCGCCGGGTCGAGGGGCGGCTCCACAAGGAAGGGCGCCACAAGGGCGCGGGTGCGGGTCATAAGAGTGCGCACATGATGGAAACGCGCGCTTTCGCCGGCCTTGAGTCCATCCAGCCGGGCCGCCGTTTCCCGGCCACTGCGCGACAGGGTCAAGCCTGGACCGGTCTGACTGAGCAGGGCCGGCGGCGCGGCCGGGACCATCACCAGCCCCTGCGCTTCAAGACGCAAGGCCCGGGCGACGGCCGGATGAATGCCCCGGGGGCCGAGCGGCGCGAGACCCGCACTCGGGCCGCCGCGCCCGGGATTGACCGGACAGGGCCGATGCGGACCGCCCAAATGGGTGTGCTGGTCGAACAGGGCAACCGTGCGGCCAGCCTGGGCCAAGCCGCAGGCAAGCACGACGGCATCCAGGGATGCCCCTGTGATCACCACATCATAAGCCGATCCGGCGGCCGCACTGCTTTTCCGGCCCAATGCCATCACTGTCCAACCCGTTGCAAAATCCCGAA
>CAYUYV010000009.1:54438-57555 GCA_964449455.1 uncultured Alphaproteobacteria bacterium
CAATGCCATCACTGTCCAACCCGTTGCAAAATCCCGAATGTGCCAAATCCCGAAGATGCCAGAGGGTCCAGGGGTCGCGCGTTCCCGTCTTACCCCGATCGAACCCGGACGGGACTTTCACCCTGCCCCTTCGTGCCCGCCGTCCGCGAAACAGTCTATACGGCCTTCGCGACGGTTTTCCGGGCAGCCACACCTGACATATCATGCGCCGAGTCCCGGGTGGGCGAACACCCCTTACCGGCATCCATAGAGAAAACCCGATTCCCTGGCTTCGAGGAGTCCCTTCAGGCCTGATTGCCATGACCACGCGGTAAGGCGAGGGTTCTGGGGCCAGGGAGAACCGGCGAGACCGCGGCTGCCGGGGTCAATGCGGAAGGACAAAACCCATGCCCAAATGGTTCGGCGAGGCCCTGCATACGGGCTATGAGCAGACCTTCGAAATCGCGCGCATCCTGGCCGATGAGATGACGCCGTTCCAGCATGTCCAGATTTTTGAGACGGTGACCAATGGGCGGGTGCTGGTGCTCGACGATATCGTGCAGCTGAGTTCCCGGGACGAGTTCACCTATTCGGAAATGCTGGCCCATGTGCCCCTGTTCGAGCTGATGGCCATGGGCGCACCGGCGCGCCGGGTGCTGATCATCGGCGGCGGAGACGGCGCCATCGCCGAGGAGGTGCTGAAGCATCGCACGGTGGAAGAAGTGGTGCTGGCGGAAATCGATCCCCGGGTCATTGCGCTGTGCCAGGAGCACCTGACCCATGTGCACAATGGCGCCTTTGACGATTCACGCTTTGTGCTGCGCCTTGGCGACGGTTTCGAGACCCTTCAGCGCCGGGACAGCATCGGTGCTTTCGACCTGATCATTGCGGATCGTCCGGACCCGGTGGGCCCGGCCGGCACACTGTTCGCCGACCCGTTCTACGAGGCTGTTGCCCGCGCTCTCACACCGCGCGGGATCGCAACCTTCCAGACGGGCGTGCCCTTCTATCAGCCCGGCGAACTCGCGGACGCCATGCCGCAGCTCCATCGCACCTTCGCCCATGCCGGTGCCTATCTGACCGTCACCCCAAGCTATGTGGGCGGTCACATGGCCCTCACCTATGCCAGCATGGACCGGCCCCTCGGCGAGACCAGCTTGCGCGTGCTCGAGCGCCTGTTCGAGACCATCAGCGTGCGAACAGACTATTACAGCCCCGAAGTCCACAAAGCCGCCTTCGCCCTGCCGCCCTTCTTGCGCCGGATCACAAACGGCGCACGGCTGCTGCCAGGCGAAAAACCCCGTATCGTCGCAACGTCTTAAGATCATCGGCCAAGAAGGTTCGATCATACAGCAATGCGGCATCCCAAACGGCTTGCGACACCTCTGAGGACAGATGTCCGGTGACTCAACGGCACTGAAAGCTGGAGCGCAAGACGATGGGTTCAAGGGATTGGGATCGCCATATGGATCGGCGCAGGGTTTTGGCGGCTGGGACGGCGGTGTCCCTGGTGGGCCTTCGCCCGGCGCAGGCCAGTGTTTGCGCTGGGGATATTGGGCCCGGGTTGAAGGCCCTCGCGGATCAAGCAGCATACGGACAGGCGGTACCGGCGGGGGTAGCGCTCCATGTGCGGCGGGGCGGTGCGGTTCTGTTTGAGGGCGCGGCCGGGCATGCGGCGGGGCTCAGCGCGGCTGAACGCGCAGCAGGCACTGCGCTGCGCGCGATGACCCCCGACACGAAAATGCGGGTGGCCTCGGTGTCCAAAATGGCCGCCACGCTGACGGCGTTTGAGGTCCTGACCCAGGCGGGCATCGGGCTCATTGCGGATGTCCGCATGCACTGGCCGCGGCTGCGCCATCCCCGGTTCCCGGACACGCCCATCACCTATGCCCAGCTTCTCTCCCACTGCTCCAGCCTTCGCGATCCGGAGGCTTATTGGATCGCGGCCCCCGGATCCATTGATGATTTGCTTACGGATGAGGTTTTCGCGCCGGACACGCCGCCCGGCACTTTTTTCACCTATTGCAATTTCAATTTCGGGGTTCTGGCAACGCTCCTGGAGCGGATCAGTGGCGAGCGCTTCGATCGGCTGGCGGCACGCACCCTGTCCAGGCTCGGGCTGACGGCGGGTTTCAACTGGTCCGGTGTTCCGCGTGCCGCAAGGCGGGCCGGCGCCACGCTCTACCGGGCGGGCGGGCAAGGCTGGCAGATCCAGACCGACGGGCCGGACACGCTCCAGGGCGAAGGCCCCCTGTTCCTGGGGCAGGACGATGTCGATCTCGATGCTTACGACATCGGCAGCAACGGCACACTGTTCTCACCGCAAGGGGGGCTCAGAGCCTGCGTGTCCGACATGGCCGTGCTGGCCAAGGCCATGGCACAGACCCCTGCCCTCGCGCGCCCGGTCTGGCGCTATGACGCAACCCGGAACAATGGCAACACGGAAGGCGGCCTGTTCGAGGCTTCGGGCCTGGGCTGTTTCCTCTGGTCCGCGGCGCGATCACCCATTGCGGGCCAGCCCATGATCGGCCATGACGGCGAAGCCTATGGCCTTTATTCCGGCGCCTGGCACTTACCGGCCCTTGACGCCCAAATCGGCTTTGCCATCACCGGCACCCCGGGCGGCCCTCAGCCGCCGGGCGAAAGCCACCCCGGCTACACCCTATGGAGCCAATCGCTGTTCGATCTTGCAGCGAAGGTTTTGGGGCTCGGCGCGTGATGGGAGTCACTGCTCGGTCTGCGTTCCCTCTTGGGTTTCCCCCCGTCAGACGTTAGGTATGAGTCCCAAAGGCCTTGAGGGGAGGCAAAGCACCGTCCGCTCAAGTCCAGAACCCTACCGATCGTCATGGTGGATGGGGTTCCGGGGCGACATGCATTGAAAGCGGGCGCGGTGATTATGACCTCCCATGACAAGATCCATCATCTGGATTTGGACCAAGCCCGTGACCTTCTCTTGCAGGCAAAAGAGGAAAAATGGGAACGTCTGATCCTTCTGGGTCCACGTACTTATATTTCCTCCAATCCTGACTTCTGGCCTGATCATTTCAAGTCCGGCACACCAGTCTGTTTCATCAAGGACACCGATTGGAGGCATGTCTTTCCTGGTGTCCTGGAATTGGAGGCGCTTCGAAGCCTGGA
>CAYUYV010000010.1:0-4670 GCA_964449455.1 uncultured Alphaproteobacteria bacterium
TGTCGTTTTCGGATCAGAAGTCCGCAGACGGACGTGCCGGGACGTCTCATGCGGATTTCTGATCCACGACACTAGGTCATCAGGAGGGCGCATTCCAGTTTCGAGGGCCGCTTCAACTTCATGAATGCGGCCCAAGGCACACGAAGCCCTCTTCCAGAGCCCGCGAACGGTATCTCCGAACACGGGCTTTGGACAAGCAGACGATCAACGATGAAAGTATGAGGTGTGCATCAGGCTACCGCCAGCGCTTCAATTTCGAACTGGAGTGCAGTCATGACCTGGTCATAACGGTCCAACATGTCCAGATGGTCCCGACCGCCGACATCGACTGTGGCGAGCTCAAAACTGTAGCTGTCCTGGTTGGGCAGAGCTGCCAGATCCATCCCCCGGTCCACACCAATGGATATTCGCGTGTCGGGCTGACGTGTGAGCAGGCGCTCTATGGCCGCGTTGGTTGGCGTGCGGACAACACGGCCCGACTCGGTTGTCCGAATAAAAAAGTGCCCGGCGACATTCCAGGTGCCTTCTTTCTTGAATGTCCTTGGCTTGCGGCCCAATGCGAGATCTACAATGACCGAGAAGTGGGTAACGCCGTGGACCTTCAGGAACAGATCAGCGTGACTTTGTGATGCCCGCGGATTGATTTCCAGAAGCCAGACATTGTCCCCAGTCTGATCGTAAAAAAATTCCGCGTTGAAGGGACCATGATTGTATCCGAACTGCTGAACCACAGCCCGGGTCACGTCCATCATCCGGTGCTGGATCTCCAGCGGCAGCGAGGAGGGATATTCGTAACGGGAGAATGACGAGCTGTCCGGCTCGCGGACACTATCGACCACGCCATAGACAATCACCCTGCCGTCATAGGCGTAGCCTTCCAGAGTGCACTGCGCCCCAGATATGGTCGATTCGGCAATGAAGGTTTCAGGCATGCCCACCAATTCTTCCGGCATCCCGTATTCGCGCATCATAATCCGAAATGGGTCTACGATAGCCGGTGATTTTTCACGGCATGTCTCCATGACCTCCCGGAACTGGCGCTCGTCGGTAATTGCATAGGCAAGATAAGATCGGAAGGATTTAATCGGCTTGATCCAATAAGGGGGCAGGAGCCCGATCTTATAGTACGCCTCCTCGTCAAACGGACTGAATGCCTTAAAAACCGGGATGCTTTCCGCGGCAACCTTCTGCTGCTCCATGCGGCTCCAATATTTGTGCTCGCATTTCAGCAGACTTTCGAGACCAGGCCCCGGCAGACCGAAACGCTCCGCCAAAATCGCGGAAATGATTGTGCCCGGAAAATCGAAAAAGCTGGTCACACCGGCCGGACCGCCTGGAACGGCTTGCATCCTAGATGCTGCGCGCTCAACCAAATCCCTAATAGGTATATCCGGATCATCGCGCATTTCATCAAAGGTCAACGCAGCGTGAAATTCACAATCCCTAGCCTGGGGCAATGTCGCCAACGTCTGTCTGTTGTAGTCGTCAAGACCAACGAAAAAGACGTTCTGTTTATTCGCCATCAGGTATCCTTCAATCGAAATGGTTTAAACGAGCTTTCGTGGGATGCGTTCATCCCAGCTCTTGGCGAAAACTCGCGCATCACCTTCATAGGCGTCAAGAGTTGCCCTGACCAGAAATTCATCCTCTAGCGCACTCAGCGTTGTCCTCGTAACCGTTTGCACTTCCCAGTCACCACGCTTGAAACTTCGTGTCTGCTCGACAAAGCCACGCACGGTTGCATAATCGTTGTTGTGATAAGAATAGGTTTCACGAGCACTACGCCCCACGGTGAGGTTAATATCGTCGAGCCTGAAAGTCGGATCGTCATTGGTGACTTCGAGGGCGACACGGTTGGTGCCGAGATTTTGTCGCACTGTCCATTCCCGTCGATGCGGTGCGATCAGCGTAGTGGCGGGTGGCGGGGCCATTTGCGGCGTGCCGAGACTGGCGAGACTTGCGTCCTCGGCCCGTGGCGGGCGAACAGGCAAATGAAGGTAGGAGTTCCGTGTAAAGACGGTCAGCCGCGCCGGCTCTGGGGCAGGCCAGGCCAAGGGCCAGTAGGAACTGGAGACCGCAAGCCGGATCCGGTGCCCTGCTGGAAAACTCTGGGCAATATTGTTCATGGACACCGTGACGCGGTAGCGCTCGCCCGGCTCAAGCGGTGTTGGCGTTTCATGACTATCCCGGTGGCACAGATTGAGGATTCCGAAGCTGACGCGGGCCGCGCGGTCATTGGGTGCAACCTCGCACAGGCGCACCGCCACCATGGCCACAGGCCGATCCGCTGCAATCTCAAGATCGACCTGGGGCGCACCGAGGATCTCCATACGTTCTTCAAGAGGCGGCGTGTCGAACAACAAGGCGCCGCCGTCTTCCTGCCGCTGGTCCCAAGGCAGATCCGTTTCCTCGGCATAGGAACACCATTTTCCGGCAAAGAGGCCGACGCTGAGCGGACTGAGAATAGAGATGCGGGTATCATCGTCCCCATCCGCCGTATCCGGATCAACCAGCCAGCCATTCCCGAGCCGCCAGCTCTTGTCAAAAATACGAGGTGACGGCCACTCCTCTTCGGCGATCCATCGACCGGGAGAGTTTGCATCAAGGGGCGATGACGGGTTCATCATCCAGGCCCGCATGCGTGGTTCTTGGTCCACGCCATTTTCGTGGCCCTTGAGCCAACGGTCCCACCAGGAAAGGCATTCGCCGAGAAAATCGATGGCGGGACCGGGGCCGCCCTGGTGCGGATATTTGTGTCCCCAGGCGCCAACGATGGCTCGACGGGGCACGTCGAGATTTTCCATCAACCGGAATACCGGATTGGTGTATCCGTCCCGCCAGCCGCTGACCGCCATCACAGGCACCTGGATGGCCCCGTAATCTTCGCCAATGGAACCTTGCTTCCAATAATCATCCCGATGCGGATGACGAAGCCAGGTTGCAAGCCAAAGGCCCGACCTTTCCATGCGCTCCAGCCACATGTCCCGCCAACGCTCGCCGACCGCATCAGGATCGGGCGGCAGCGAATTGAAGGCCAGCATGTTGCTCGCCCATGAAAGATTATCCGTAAGCAGACAGCCACCCATATAGTGAACATCATCGGCATAGCGATCATCGGAAGAACAAACGGTGACCACGGCACCGACCTGTGGCGGCCGCGTTGCGGCGAGCTGAAGTCCGTTGAAGCCGCCCCAGGAGAGCCCGAACAGGCCGATGCGGCCCGTGCACCAGGGCTGGACCGCAATCCAATCCAATATCTCCAGGCCGTCATCGATTTCCTGCGGCAGATACTCGTCCGTCAGCACCCCTTCGGAATCCCCTGACCCGCGCATATCCACCCGCACACCCGCATAGCCGTGGGCAGCGAAATAGGCGTGGATCTGATGGTCACGCACAGCCTTGTTGTCGCGCAGGCGATAGGGAATGTACTCAAGAACGGCTGGAACCGGGAGCGCCTCTGCATCGCGCGGCAACCAGATACGCGCGGAAAGCCGCGTTCCGTCCTTCATAGGGATGCGGATTGCATCAAGAACTCTGACCTGTTCGAAATCGCCGTCGGAAACCTCGTGCGTCGACACTGGCATCATGCCTTTCCTTGAAAGAATGCCACTGGTCCGGCGGCGAGACTTGGCGCAAAAGAGAGGGGCCGGATCCATGCAGCGAACCCAGTCCTTTTCTATACCAAATCGGATGGAGGTGTGGGGGGCGTTGGTGTGATCAGTCTCTGCCCTGACCCGCGTCCATGCCCTCAACAGGGGTCATCATCGACAGCACGGCACCGCTGGGGTCCTTGACGACACAGAATCGGCCGACATCGGGAATATCTGTGGGCGGAACACTGATCTCACCACCCAGATCGACCACTTTGGCCGCCGCATCATCGACATTGACGGCCCGAAAATAGACCATCCAGTGGGGCGAAATATTGGCCCATTCAGGCCCTTCCATCTTCAAAAGACCACCGTGATCGGAGTCATTTCGCGTCCAAATGCTATATTCGCCAGCATCTGTAGGAACTTCACGATGTCCCCAGCCGAACAGTTTTGAGTAAAATGGTTTCGCGGCTTCTGTGTCGGGGGTTGCCAGTTCATGCCAGAAGAAATCGCCGTGTTTCGTGGTCATGATCGCTTCTCCATTCTGGATCCTTGGGCTGATGCCACGGCACAGGCTGGCGCAACTCGGATGCCTGCGTCAAAGTCGCACGCATGAGACCATGGCGGAACCGGCGCGCAATCATTAACGGACGGGCAAATCAACTCCGGCGGGGCTCCGGGCGGGGCGCCAGCGATAAGCCATTGAATTGAGGCCACTCATTCACCGATAGAGTGAAAGGTCTTGATGTTTCAACGTCTTAATTTGCGCTGCTTATTTGCAACACCTAGATTGAAATTCACGGGGAATGGCTTCCGGGGTTGACTGTTCTTCAGAGGAAGATGTGAAGGATTCCTTGACGATGGACATGTCGCAGACAGTTGCGATTGGGGGGACCCCGGCGACCGATCGTGCTCGACCCACGCGGACCTCGAAACGGCGACGGCCCGGAGCATTCTCACCGTCTTTTTTGCCGCTCCGGCTGCTTTCAGGTGCCTTCTTCGGCATCAGCGCGGTTTTTGCGTGCGCCGGTCCAGCCGGCGCAGAGCCTGCGCAAGCGGAGTCAGCCCAAGCGGAGT
>CAYUYV010000010.1:4770-6781 GCA_964449455.1 uncultured Alphaproteobacteria bacterium
CCAAGCGGAGTTAGGCCAATTGGAGCCGACCGCGGTTGATCCGGCTGTGACGGATCAGACCGAAACCGATCAGACCGAAACCGATCAGGCCCAAACCGATCACGCTGCGGTAGATCCCGTCGAAACCGAAGCAACGCCGCCACGGCCGATCGTACGGCCATTCGCTGCCCTTGAAACACCGACAGGTGAAGCGCCAACCGTTGAAGTGCCGACAAGCGCGCCGCCATATCCCGTTTCCCTGCCGTCCACCCTGCGCCGCCACACGCAGTCAACGCCAGGCAAGACCGTGGTTCGCAAAGCGGTTTTGACACCCAAATCGGAGGTCGAGGCTGACTATGCCGTGGGGGTCCCCGGTGCCGGCGCCTTGGGCAGTCGGATCCGGCTTGGCGAGGTGCGTCTGCCCCCCAAGGGATGGGTGAGCTGCCTTGAGGCGCGCGACCCAGGCTGTGCCTTTGGCGCGGTGGAGATGTCGGAAGCGCGCTGGGATGATCTCGGCCGCGCCCAATCTCTGAACGGCCGGTGGCGCTACCGCCGGGACGAAGGCGAAGACTGGCGCTCCCCCGTGAATGCGGTGGCCAATAGCAATGCCCGGCCTGAAGGCGATTGCGAAGATGCGGCCCTGGCCAAGCTGGTGTTCTTACGGGACCAGGGCTGGCCGGAAGAGGCTTTGCGCATTGCCGTCGGCAAGCGCGATGGCGTGCAGCATGCCGCGCTCATGGTCCGCACGACGCTGTGCGACATGATCTTGGATAATGAAGGCCCGGTTCAGTGCGCGTCGAAGTCCCGGTTCCGTGCCGAGAAAATCAATGTGGGTCCGTTTTGGCGGGCGGCAACAGACGTGGCGGAAACGTCCGCTATCGTCCCGGTTTTGTTTTGAGGGCTCGAAAAGAGCGATGACCACAGCTGTGCTGGCTCTGGACGGTTCCCCGCAGCGGCCCGTCCAGAGCGCTGTTTGTACCGTGTAAACCCGTATAGGGAGGATCCCATGCCTGCATCTGTTCGTCGCTGGCGCGGCGCTGTTTTGTTCCTCTTTTTTACCATGCTAGGCGGTCTGTGGGCGGTCCTGATCGGAACCCTGGCCAGCATGATCTGACGCAAGGATCCGGATCGCATGGCCGATCCGGTCAGCCTGCCATCGGCTTCAGTTGCCGGTGAAGTTTGGGTCCCGTCGCTCGAAAAAGGCGCGCACGCCTTCAGCGAAATCCTCGCTCTGCGAGGTCAAAAGGAACTGGTCCCGGTCCATATAAATGGATGATCGGGCGGCCATCGCGGACGCGGCATTGATCGCTTCTTTTGACATGCGCACGGGGATCGGAGGCAACCGGCTCACCTTTAAGGCCCAGTGCAACGCCACCTCCTGCGCCTGACCATCGGGCACGCACATATCCGCCATGCCCCAGTTCACGGCGTCCTCGGCACTCAAGGCCTCCCCAAAAATCGTGAACCGCTTCGCGCGGGCTGGCCCTATGAGGGCCACGAGCCGGGGCAGAGAATGCCAGCTCATATTGATCCCGAGGGGCACTTCGGGCAGGCGCATACTCGCGCTGCGCCCCATGATCCGGAAGTCACAGGCCATGGCGAGGGCCGCGGCGCCGCCGATGCAATAGCCCTCAATGGCCACAATGGTCACCTGCTCAAGGGCTTCCCAAGCCGCACAAAGATCCGGACCCGCCAGAACCGCCTGGCGCCGTTCGAGCAGGCTTTGGGGCTCGCTGTCCCCTCCCGCCCGCTCCGAGAGATCCGCACCAGCGGAAAAGAATGTGGGTGCGCCGACCAGGATCACGGCCTGAATGTCCGTGCGCCGTTTCAGTCGTCCGGCGACCGTCGTCAGATCGGCCATCAAGGCCTGCGATAAGGCGTTGCGCCGGTCAGGCCGGTTGAGACGCACACAGGCAATGGCGCCATCCACACTGACCCGCACGGTCTCAAAGCCTTCAAACTCCTCCGCCGCCTGTCCGTCTTCTACCGACATCCCGTCCCTTGTCTGATCGTTTTTGTCTGATCGTTTTTG
>CAYUYV010000010.1:6881-41026 GCA_964449455.1 uncultured Alphaproteobacteria bacterium
TTTTGCGTGTGCCTGCCCCCATCCGCCGCGCCCAATCGGCTGCACGGGCCGTTGGTGATCTCATCGTAACCCAGCATGGCCCCTTGGCAATCCGGCAGGCGAGACCTGAGCGATTGGGGGCATGCTTGTCCGCTGCACCGGGCAGCACTAAGCTTGCCGTAACAAAGAGGCGTGAGAAAACGTCCTTGATGGACGGCTGCGTCCAGGACGTCCAATCAGCGGGAGGAGACCACGTGCGCAAATCCTTCATCCAAGTTGCCAAGGGGCGCTATCCCCGTCAGGCTCACGCCAATCTCGACGGCCTGAAAGATGACGAAATCAGCCGTCTGGGCTTTGACGGACGCTCCGCCCAGCTTTTCCGCCGCCATGATCCGACACAGGTGCGCGCAACGGGCAGCCTGCGGAATCGCAATGTCATGAGTGACAAGTTGCGGCCAACGGATATGGACGATATTCGCGGACGCCCGCTCCTGGTTCTGCACAATGAGGATTGCCGCATCTATGTCAGCCGCCGGCGGGAGATGACCCCGTTTTTCGAGCGCGACGTTAATGGCGACCGCCTTTACTTCATCCACAAGGGCACCGGGACATTCGAAACCGAGTTCGGTCCTTTGCGCTATCGCCCTGGTGATTATGTGGGTATTCCGAAGTCGGCCAATTACCGGATCCGTCCGGACACCCAGGAGAACCACTTCTTCATTGTCCAGACCAATGGCAATATGGAAATTCCGGATTTCGGCGTCTTCGGCCGCCAGGCGCCCCTGGACGTGACCCTGATCGAAATCCCCGAGCCCCAGGTTCTGGAAGAGACCGGTCCGGCCAATGGGGAGTGGGAGATCCGAGTCACCCATGGCGAGGAGACCTCTTCCTTCTTCCAGGGCTTCCACCCTTGCGATGTGGAAGGCTGGAAAGGCGACCTCTTCCCCTTCCGCTTCAATATGGAGGACTGGAACCCGGTCCTGGCGGACGGGGTCCATCTGCCGCCGCCCGTGCACATGTTCATGCAGGCCCAGGGCGTTGTGATGGTCCATTTCCTGCCCCGTCGCGCGGAATCCGTGCCCGGAGCGGAACGGGTGCCGTGGTATCATCGTAACGCGGACTATGACGAAGTGACCTTCGTGCACGGTGGAACCTTTTTCGGTGCGCCCATGCCGGCCGGCCTCCTCATGCACACGCCGCAGGGTCTGCACCATGGTGTGCCCGAGCCCGTGCGCGAGCATGTGCGCGCCAATTGGAAAGAGGATGAACGGGTGGAGTGGATGATCTTCGCCGTCGATGTGGCGCGTCCCCTGACCCCCACCGCCGCCCTGACCGACTTCGACAGCTAAGGACGGATGGGGCAATGACAAGGCACGACATCATCCGTGAACCCTACGGACTCTTGTTCCAAGAACAGGCCGCCTTCAAAGACGTCTATGGCGGAGAGTCGGGCACTGTCTTTCTGGAATGCCTGCGGATCCGGCCCAAGGACCGGGAGTCCAAGTCTGTTCTGGTCTTCTCCCATCCCACAGGGCGGGGCGCCTGGCTGCCGATCTGTACCGCCCTTGCCCATGCCGGCTTCCATGTGGTGTTCATCGGTACACGCTATGCCGGCAGTGACCACGCCCTGATCATGGAAAAATGCGTGGTCGATCTCGGTCAGGGCATCGCGGATCTCAAAAAGCGCTTCGGCTATGAGCGGGTGATTATGGGCGGCTGGAGCGGCGGCGGCTCCCTGTCCCTTTATTACCAGGAGCAGGCCTTGAGCCCGACCGTGCGTGCAACGCCGGCCGGGGACCCGCCTGATCTGTCCAAGGAAACTCTGCCACCGGCGGATGCCGTGCTTCTGCTTGCCGCCCATGTCAGCCGGGCCGTGACCCTCACGGAATGGATGGATCCTTCGATTACGGACGAGACCCAACCTTTCAAACGCGACCCGGCTTATGACCTTTATGCGGAGAGCCCCGCGCACCGCCCACCCTATGCCTCCCATTTTCTGGCACTCTATCGGGCCGCCCAAATTGCCCGAAACCGGCGGATCACGGCCTGGGTGGAAGATCAGCTTGCGACACGCCTCGCGAAGGATGGTCCGGGGGCGGAATTTGGGTTTGTCGTCCATGGCACCATGGCTGATCCGCGCTGGCTGGACCCGGCCGTTGACCCCAATGACCGCGCGCCCGGCACCTGTTATCTCGGCGATCCGCGCGTTGTGAATATGGGGCCCGTTGGGCTGGCCCGGTTCACGACGCTGCGCTCGTGGCTTTCCCAATGGAGCTTTGACCGCTCCCTGGCCAATGGCGAGCGCAATGCCGCCCATGTGGGGGTGCCGGTGCTTGTCGTGTCCAATACGGCCGACAATGCCTGCACGCCAAGCCATGCCAGCCGGCTGTTCAAGGCTGTTGGGCACCGGGACAAGACCCTCGTGGAGGTCAAAGACGCGACCCACTATTACGCAGGCCAGCCCCGGCAGCTTGGCCAATGCGTGGCGACCTGCGCGGACTGGCTTGCCCGCCGCGATCTGGAGACCATAAAGCTCAAAGGCAGCCTGTTGCCCGGCTGACGGTCCGCCGGCGGATGGCCCGTTTGCAAAACCGAAGGAGAGATATCGATGCTGAAGCCACGGATCGGACTGGCGCGGCTGCCCTTACTCGCCGCGACCACACTTGCCATCGCCGCCGGTCCCTTGGGCCCCGGCAAGAGCCTCGCACACACGCAAAGCCAAACCGATGATGTCCGCGTCGAAAAAGGCAATATCATTTCGGAAAATGTGCCGGCAGTCCCTCAAGCCTTGAGCGATCGGCTCCGTCAGTACCAGAACATCCGCCCCACGGGCCTTGCCGACTGGACCCAGGATTCAAAGAGCCTTTTAATCAGAACCCGTTTCGGTGAAACCTCCCAGTTTCACATGGTCGACCGGCCCCTGGGTGCCCGCTCGCAGATCACATTCTACGATGAGCCGGCGCGCGGCGGCGATTGGGCCCCCCAGGGCGGCCCCAACGGATTTTTGTTCACGAAGGATGTGGGCGGCGCGGAGATCTTCCGGCTGCACTTTTTCAATGCAGATACGGACGAGGTGACGATCCTGAGCCAGGAGGGGGCGCGGGTTGAGGCCTATGGATGGTCCGATGACGGTGCAACCGTGATGTGGAGTGAAACCACGCAGGCCTCACCAGTGCGGCGGACCTATATCGCCGACAGCACTGCCATGGACAAGCCACGACTGGTCTTTGAGGGCGAGGGATATTGGCTGCCGGCTGATCTGTCGCCGGATAAAACCCGTCTGCTGATGTATCGCTACATCTCCCGCAATGACTCCCAGCTTCACATCCTTGATCTTGAGAGCAAAAAACGGACTCAGATCAATCCAAGTAGAGAAAAAATATCCTATGGCGGCACCTTCTTCTCGAAGGACGGCACATCGGTGTACTCCGTGTCCGATGAAAACAGCGAATTCCGGCGTCTGACCCGTTATTCGCTCGCCGATGGGACGAAAACCGTCCTGACAGCCGATATTCCCTGGGACATTGAGGGCGCGTCCCTTTCCCCGGACGGGACCATGATTGCCTTCACGGCCAATGAGGGCGGCCTGTCAACCATGCATCTGCGCAAGGCAGCTGACAATTCTCCCATGAAGGCGCCAAGCCTGCCCACAGGCATTGTCTTCGGCGTGACGTTCAGTCCGGACAGCAAACGCATTGCCTTTGTTCTCAACGGTGCGGCGTCGCCATCGGATATCCATGTCTTTGATATTGCGGAAGGCACGCTGACCCAGTGGACGCGGTCTGAAGTCGGCGGTCTTGATACGGACAGTTTCACTGGTGCCGAGGCCGTCAGCTTCCCGACCTTCGACAAGGTGGACGGCAAGCCCCGGCAGATTCCCGCCTTCCTTTTCAAGCCGGAGACGGCGCCTGGTGCAGGCCCCCTGCCCGTCGTGATTCAGATCCATGGCGGTCCTGAGGGCCAGTATCGCCCAGGCTTCAGCGCGTTCTACCAGGTCCTCACCAATGAGCTGGGCGTCGCGGTGCTCGCGCCGAATGTCCGCGGGTCGGCCGGGTACGGAAAAAGCTATCTTCTGCTCGACAACGGCTTCAAGCGGGAGGATTCCGTGCGCGATATCGGTGCGGCCCTCGACTGGATCGCCACCCGAAAGGATCTTGACGCCAGCAAGGTCATTGTCCATGGCGGATCCTATGGCGGCTATATGGTGCTTGCTTCCATGGTCAATTACGATGACCGCCTTGCCGGCGGGGTGGACATTGTCGGGATCTCCAGCTTCGTGACCTTCCTGGAAAACACCAGTCCCTACCGCCAGGATCTGCGGCGCAGTGAATATGGTGACGAACGTGACCCGGCAATGCGGGCCCATATGGAAAAGATCTCGCCCCTGAACAATGCGGAAAAGATCACCAAGCCGCTCTTCATCGTCCAGGGACTGAATGATCCACGCGTTCCCGCCAGTGAGGCCGAACAGATGCTCGCCAAGGTGCGTGCCAATGGCGGCAAGGTCTGGTATCTGGCGGCCAAGGACGAAGGCCACGGCTTCCGGAAGAAATCCAATCGGGATCTGTTGATGGCCACGACGGTCCTGTTCCTCCAGGATGTTCTGAACCTGGAAGACTGATTTCACGCAACGCTGGATTTGTGGCGGCAGTGAACACGGGTATACGGATCACGCCGCCCAAATCCTGCGGCGTGTCGTTCAGCCAGGCCGGAGCAGGCGCTCGAAGGCGTCGACAAGCCAAGTCGTCATGTCTTCGGGCGAACAAATGCCGGCCCGGCACCCCTCGACGGCACTCGTCATCAGACCGGCGGAGAGGATGGGCATGGTTTTGGGATCGGTCGGACGAGCCCGGCCGTCGGCTTCGAGCATCGCGAACAGGTCCCGGATGGCATCGTCGACCGCGCCATAGGCCGCCACCGCTTCGGGCCCCATGTCTTCAAGCCGTGTGCGGTCAATGGGGCCGCCGACGGGGCCCGTGCGCAACATGTGCTCCAGAACCGGCGTGATCACCCGGGAAAGCGCCGTTCTCAGATCATCGTCGGGCCGCGGCACCAGATGGGCCAAGAGGCCCGCAATCTCCGCCTTGCGCGCGTTGATAACACCGATCCGGAGGGAGGGTTTATCGGGAAAAAACAGATAGACCGTTCCAGCGGCCACCCCGGCCCGCTTCGCGACCTGCGCAATGCTCGTGTCTTCGTAACCCTGATCCCTGAACAACTGGTCGGCTGCCTCGATCACGCGGGCGCGCCGTGCCTCAGGCGCCCGGCGTGCCAAGGATTTCGATTTGGTTTCGGTCATGGCCTTGTGTCTCCCAATGGGCCTATAACAGCAAGCTTTTTCACTGAATGAAATTCACTCATTGAATCTCAGAATGATCGATGGCATGTGTGACGCGCGTTCTGGATGTCGCTGATGGAGGTTGGATATGAGCTGGTTGAAGTGGCTTGCCGTTGTTCTGATTGTCTTTGCTGCAGGGCTATTTTCTTGGCTCAATTTCACTTTTGCCGGGCGGCTGATCGGGGCGAACCACGCGGTTGCGACCCCTCAAGTGCTCACCGCGACCCCCCGATCGAGCGCATCGGATCTCTCGCGCCTCGACGTCGATTTCGCGTCCGCTCCATCTGTGCCCGAGGGCCTCACCGAATTGATGCCCGAGCTCAGCCGGAGCGCACAGGTCGTGGACGGGCGCCTCACCCTTCGCGGCGTGCCTGCAAAAGCCGGCTGGTATTCAGATCGGTCCGGACCGTTTTTCTATCGCGTCGTGTCTGGAAACTTTCTGGTCGAAACCGAGGTGCGTTCCGTCAAGGCTGACGACGGGCGGACGCGGCCCACGGGATCGTTCAATTCATCGGGACTTCTGATCCGCGACCCGGCATCGGACAAAGGCAAGATGCGGTGGGTCATGTACAATATTGGTCAGCAGTATGAATTCTTCGGGACCGAAGCCAAAAGCACCGTTCCGGATATCGGAGGCTGGCATTTTCAGCGCCTGGCCGGTTTTCAATCGGCATCCACACTATGGCTCACGCCCCTCCCCACCGATGTTGTCGAAGCGCGTCTGCGCATTTGCCGGGTTGGGGATGAGTTCCGCTTCTTCAAAAACCTTCCGGGCACCCAAGTCTGGGCCGAGGAGGCATTCGCCGACGGAACGACCGTGATGGGCAACGGGGTATCCCAGCCGACCAAAGGTGTCGTGGATGGGGGCGTGATCCGGTTTCTCCGGCCCGATATCCCCGACACCGTCCAGGTCGGTCTTGTCACCAATCCCGGGATGCCGCCCCATGACGGGGTGGGACAGTTCGCATCAATCACCTTCACCCGTATTGCCGATTTCGCCCCTTGCATGGCGAACTGACCCGACTCTTTAAGACCGCTGGCGCCGGGCCTGGAGTGGCTCGCATCATCACAAAACTGGTGCGAGCCCGCGTCGATTCAGGTCTTGGGCCTTGCCGGTAACACCGCTACCCTTCCCCTTTGAGATATTGACCGGCCTGCGATGATGCCGTTTTGAGTGAAGGGTGACGACACATGATGACACAGGCTTGGACGCGCCGGACTGCGGCTGTCGCGCTCACGATTGCGCTGACATTTCAATCCCTTACAGCAGCAGCGCGGGGTCCCGGTGGGGACTTTTCCCAGCTTGCCGAAAAGCTGTCGGCGTCCGTCGTCAATATCGCGTCGTCCCGGGGAAGCGCGCAAAATCCCTTCGGCCCGGCGCCGGGCGGCGGGGGTGTGCGGTCCCTGGGGTCCGGCTTTGTCATTGATCCGTCCGGCCTGATCGTCACCAACAACCATGTGGTGCGCAACGCGACGGACATTATGGTCTACATGACTGACGACACGGTATTGCAAGCTCAAGTTGTCGGCCGGGATGCAGAGACGGATATCGCCGTTTTGAAGGTCAATGCGGGGCGGTCCTTGCCTGCCGTGGCTTTCGGCAATTCCGATGAGGCCCGGGTGGGAAGCTGGGCCTTGGCCATCGGCAATCCCTTCGGCTTTGGGGGCACGGTCACGCTGGGCATTATCTCGGCCCGGGACCGGAAGATCAAAGGCCGGGCCCCGGCCGGCCCAGGCAACACGCGCCCGCAATATTTTGACTTCTTCATCCAGACCGATGCCGCCATCAATAGCGGCAATTCCGGGGGGCCGCTGTTCAATACGCGCGGAGAAGTGATCGGCATCAACACAGCAATCATCTCGCCCACCAATTCCAATGTGGGCCTCGCTTTCGCCATTCCGTCCTCTTTCGCCAAAGTGGTCGTGGACCAGATCAAGCAGTTTGGCGAGGCGCGGCTCGGCTTTCTGGGTGTGAGTGTGGAGCCGGTGGATGATGCAGCGGCCCAGCGCTTCGGCCTTGGCGAAGTGCGCGGCGTGCGCATCACCCAGATCCGGCCGAACAGCCCGGCCCAGGCTGGTGGCCTGCTGCCCAACGACATCATTCTGTCCTATGGCGACTCGCCGGTGAACAAGCTGCGCCGCTTGCCCCGCCTTGTGGCGCGCACCCCGGTGGGATCGGTCGTGCCCATCCAGGTCTGGCGCCAGGGCCGGGAAATCACGGTCAATGTCACGATCCAGCCCCTGCCCAAGGGCAGCGGCCAGCGCCTCTCCATCGCCCCACCCGAACCCAAGAAATTTGCGGGCCTGGGCGTGACCCTGTCGGAACTCTCCATGCCCATGCGCATTCAGCACGGCATTCATCGGGATACGGAGGGCCTGTTCGTGGTCTCGGTCGATGCGGACTCGCCCCTTGCGGACCGCCTGAAGCCCGGTGACCTGATCACGGATGTCTTCGGGACCCCGATCCAGACCATGGCTGACATGGAAAACGAGGTCGAACGGGCCGTGAGCGACCAGACGGGCGCGCTGCTGGTGAAAATCGACCGGAAGGACGAAACAGTCTTTGAAGCCGTCGAAGTAAAGCCCTGATGCGCAAGGGCCGACCTGGCGGCTTGTGGGCGCCGCCGGGCGACGGCACACTGCCTCGTCGAAAGATCAAATCGGGAGGCAGGGCACATGCTTGAAGGGTTGAAGGTGGTCGAGATGGCCACCTATATCGCGGCACCGTCGGCGGGCGGCATGCTGGCCGATTGGGGCGCGAGCGTTATCAAGATCGAGCCCCTGCGCGGCGATCCCATTCGGGACTTCTTCGCCTCGCTGGCCGTCGACATGGATGACAATCCGGTCTTCGCCCTGGACAATCGTGGCAAGCGCGGCATTGCCCTTGATGCCACCACACCCGAAGGCGCGGAAATCATTCGCAAACTCGTGGGCGAGGCGGACGTCTTCCTGACCAATCTGCGGCCCGGATCCCTGACCCGCGCTGGACTGGACTGGGACTCCGTACACGCCGTCAATCCGCGGCTCATCTACGCAAGTGTCACCGGCTATGGTCTCCTTGGGGAGGAAGCGGACCGGCCGGGCTTCGACATGGCCGCCTTTTGGGCCCGTTCGGGCGTTGCGCGCCTCCATGCGCCCCGGGGCACGGACCCCTTCCCCATACGGACCGCCTTTGGCGATCACATCACGGGCCAGTCCACCGCCGCAGGCATCCTTGCCGCCCTTTATGAGCGCGAGCGCACCGGCGTCGGGCGGCTTGTCGAAACCTCCCTCCTGCGCACCGGGATCTACTCCCTGGGCTCGGACATGGCCATCCAGCTGCGCTTCGGGCGCGTCGCCTCGAACCGGGCGCGCCACGAAGCCGTTCAGCCGACCAACAATTTCTTTCAGACCAAGGATGGCTTTTGGCTGTGCCTTATCCCGCGCCAGGGCGGTTCCGACTTTAAGGCCCTGCTCCGGGCCCTGGGCCGGGAGGCAATGGCCGAGGATGAACGCTTTTCCTCGTTCAAGGAGCGCCGGCGCAACGTCGCAGCCCTGGTCGATATGCTGGACGAAGCCTTTGCGGAACGGGATCTCGCCGACTGGGGCCCCCGTCTCGATGCGGAGGATCTCGTCTGGGCTCCGGTACAGACGCCGGCCCAGGTGGTCGCCGATCCCCAGGCCGAGGCAGCGGGTGCCTTCACGGTGATCCCCGACACGGTCCTGCGTGACGAAGAGGGCGTCGCCCAGCCCTATCGGACGCCAGCCGCCCCGGTGCGCTTCCACGGCGCTGATGACGGCCCGAAAGGTCCGCCCCCCTCCGTGGGCGAACATACAGCCGAAGTGCTTTCCGAACTCGGCTATGACGAGGCCACGATCCAGACCCTGGCGGAGAAAAGCGTCGTCGGCTTTTCAAGGGCTTGAGACCGATCTTCCGAATACGGCGCTGAAGGGTTTGAAGCCTGCGGGATCACCCCCTGAACTCTACAGGTCAGCGGATTTGCGGGGCCTTTCCGAAAAGGCCGGTTTAGAAAGGCCCCGCAAGCCATGACCATCACGCGACTTTGCTGGCCTGTCTCCCTGTCCGGAGAGCCTCTTATCCGATCCGTTTTATCGAGCGAATGGGGCGCGATACGCGGTATCGGCTCATTGCGGAGGGTCTTGCAGAACAATAAAGCTCTCTTTGGTGCCGCACCGCGGGCGTCCACCTGCCACTTCCGTGCTGCACTGGTAGACAACAATACGGGTGTCTGATGAGGCCGCCACGCACGGTCAGAGAGCCGGCGATGGCCGAACTCATGCGCCCACGAAGAGCTGTGCTGATGGGCGATATCGGGATGTTCTTGACCATGCTCTTGGGTGCGACCTTTTCAGGTAGCGTCTTGGGATAAGGATGCCCCTGACCCGCGCTTTGCGCGACTTGCAGCACATTTTGGTCCCAAGGAGCAAGCTATACCGGCGTGTCCTGCAACAAGGTTGCCGGGCACAGACCCCGCAACGCATTTGAGACATAGAGGCGGGGTGCGGTCTGAAGATCCTTCAGGGTTAGGATGGCTTCAGCCGCCTGCCCTCCGGCCAAAAGAGCCGCACGCTGAACGCCAGGCAACGCACCGCTGGATCCGGGCGGGGTCAGAAGGCGGCCAGCGCGTTCCACAAAGACCGTGGTCCGGCTGCCTTCGGCGAGCTCGCCCCAGCGGTTGAAGAACAGAACTTCATCGGCCAGGCCATCCCGGGTAACCCGCTCAAATTCCCGGTCGTAAAGGGCCCTTCGAGTCGTCTTGTGGGCGAGATAGGGATCGGCGGCGTCCAAGAGTTCTGGACTGATGACCAGCCGGTGATGGCGGGTTCTCGGGTCCTCGTCGAGACCTGTGACGGATACGGACAAAAGCCCCGCTGCATCAAGCACCGCCCGCAGGCGCGCCCAATGCCCGTCACCGGCCTCAAGCCCGGCCACAACACCGGCAACAGCCCGCTCCAGATCCCCATCCCGATACGGAAAACCGAACCAGGCCGCTGATCGGGCCAGTCTCTCGGCATGGCCCACCAGCAAGGGCACGCCCTCGCCGCGCCGCCAACCCATGGTCTCGAACAGATCAAAGGGCTCAGCCTCCCGGCTCACGAATTTGGCCTTAAGGAAGCACTCGTCATATTCCGCATCTGTCTCAGAGTCCGCGACAATGCCGCCGCCGATACCCATTGTTGCGGCCCCTGTCCGGGTTACCGTGATGGTCCGGATGCCCACATTGAAGCGGGCATGGCCCTTTGGCCCGAAGGCGCCAACGGCGCCTGTATAGACGCCGCGCGGGGTCTTCTCCAGCGCAGCGATAATTTCCATGGCACGGATTTTTGGTGCGCCGGTCACGGACCCACAGGGGAAAAGGGCCTGAAGGGCGCGACGCGGGGTCAATGTGCCGGTCAGGCCCCCTTCCACCGTTGAGGTGAGTGTGTGCAGGGTCGGATAGGTCTCCACGGTGAAAAGGTCCGGCACACGGACTGACCCGATCCGCGCGACGCGCCCCACATCATTGCGCAACAGATCAACAATCATCAGGTTTTCCGCTCGCGACTTAGGGTCCTGCCGCAGCCAGCGGATGAGACTTTCGTCCTCCGATCCATCCGCCCCTCGCCGGACGGTGCCCTTCATGGGACAGGTACGGATGATACGCCCATCCGTCTCGAAAAACAGTTCCGGCGACAGCGAGAGGATATGGACCGAGCCCGTGTGCACCAGCGCGCCGTGGCGCACCCGTTGAGCCGTCCGCAAAGCCGCGAAGAGGGATACAGGATCCCCCTCGACCTGCAGGCTCAGCGGAAAGGTGAAATTGACCTGGTACACGTCTCCCGCTTGGAGAAAGTTGTGGATGCGGGCCTGGGCCTGCGCATAGGCCTGTGCGGAAATTTGTGGCTCGACCCGTGTCAGCCGGTGGCCTCGACCGGCTGTCCGAACAAGGAATATCGCGATTTCGCGATCCGATAACCGCTCGGGTCTGTCAAAGACGCCAAACCAGAACAGGGGGCCGGTCCGGTGTGCCGGCAGGCAGGCTGCCAATTTCGGCTCCAGGGCATAGCCGAGTTCATAAGCACAGAACCCGGCGAGATGGTACCCCTTGGCCAGGGCCTCCTCCATGGCGGAGAAAGCGTCTGTCAGGTCTGTGGGCTCCTGGGCCGTGATGACGGCGATTGGATCCCGGTAGAGTGTCGCGTGGCCGTCTCCGGTCAGGCGATCATCGAGCAGGACGAAGGGTGCGTTCACTCATCTCCCGGAAGATTTTGATGCGGATGACAGGGTCCAAGGCCCCTGTCGATCCGTCTTGCGTGGGCGTTTCTTGCTTCTAGAAAGTCCGTCAATTCGCTTTTGTGGCGACAAGATCCACGTCGACGACGACTTCGATGCCGACGGACTCGCCCGTTTCATATTCCCCCTGACCCACACCGAAACTGGTGCGGTCAAGGGTGACCTGGCCATCCATGGTCACGCTGTCACCGTCGAAAACCAGGGTGAAGGGCAGCGTGATCGGGTTGGTCTTGTCCCGGATCGTCAGGGTGGCATCGGCCTCATAGGCGCCGTCTCCGGTCTCCCGGAAGGCCGTGGTCGTAAACACGGCTTCCTTGAACGTCTTGGCCGAGAACCAGGTCTTGCCGCGGGCCGAGCGGGTCCGGCTGCGTGAGCCCGCATCAATGCTGTCGATCACAACACTGACCGTGGCGGACGCCGTGTCGAGGGCTGCTGGATCGAAGCTGATCTCGGCTGACCATTCGTCAAACTGGCCCTGACGCTCCTTGCCATCCTGGACAAAGGTGAAGCCAAGACGGCTCTTCTTCATATCCACGGTCCAGTCGGCCGCATGGGCCCCCGTGGCGACAAGGCTCAAAAGGGCAGCGGCAAGCAGGCGCGTGATCATGGGTGTCTCATCCTTCAAGAGTGGCAAAATGCAGCGTGAGCCGTCGATCAATGGTCCGTCCGTCCCGGGAGCATGCGGCGCAGAACAGCGTCCTGGTCCACGAAGTGGTGTTTCAAGGCAGCGCACAGATGAACCCCGAGCAAGGCGACGAGGCCGATGGCAAGGGCCCCATGGACCCATTTCAGCGCCGTCTCCACATCCTCATTGGGCTCAAGCAGATGGGGCACATCAAAAAGACCGAAATAGGACGTCTGCACACCGAGCTCGGAGGCCGAAACCATCAGCCATCCGCTGAATGGCATGGCAAACATCAGGGCATAAAGCAGAACATGGCTCGCCCCAGACGCCGTGCGCTGCCATTGCGGCATGGCGGTCGGCAGGGCCGGAATGGGGCCGGGCACGCGCCAAACAAGGCGGAGCAGCGCAAGCGCCATCACGGTCAGGCCAAAGGATTTGTGCATCTGGTAGAGTTCGAATTTGAGGTCGCTGAACTCCATGCCCTCCATGATCCACCCGACACTGAGCATGCCGATAATCATGATGGCCATTAGCCAATGGATCAGCTTGGCCACAATGCCCCAATGCCCGTGAGTGGGTCGCCAATCCCGGGGATCGCTCTGAGTGGGTGCCACGTCCATAAGAGATCCTCCTGCGCATGCGTTATCCCGCCCCTATATAAGGGGCACACCGGCAGGCGTCACGCTCTCCTGCACAGTATCGCGTGGGCTTGAAGGCCCCAAAGGGTCGAGGCCCAAGCGGCGTTACGGTTTGGCGTCCCAGGCTTGGCGCAGACAATCGCCCAGCAGGCGGAACTCATCGGCCCGGGAGCTGCGGGCCGGCCAGGCCAGGGCAATCTGCCGCGCCGGCCCCGCATCGGAAAAGCCCACCACTTCCACGTCAACGCCTTTGAGCAGACCGGCATTGATGGCCATGGCGGGAATCAGTGTGTGGCCGAGGCCAAGACCCAACATGGGCACCAGGGTGTGGAGACTCGTCGCCTGGATGGGCGAGTGGGCGCGCGTGCGGTCCAGGGAACAGGCGCTCAGCACCTGGTCCCGCAGGCAATGGCCATCTTCCAGCAACAGAAGATCGTGTTCTTCCACATGGGCGAGCGGTACGGGCCCCGGCGGCACTGATCCGACCGGACGGCACAGCATCAGCGGGTCGTCGAACAAGGTTTCGACCGCCAGACCGGCCAGCGGATAAGGCAAAGCGAGCAAGAGCACATCAAGCCGTCCAGCTTCCAAAGCGTCCACAAGATCGGCGGTGCGATCTTCGCGAAACACCGCCTGCAGATCCGGATAGCCCTGCCGCAATGGCCCGAACACAGTCGGCAACAGGAATGGTGCGATGGTTGGGATGACGCCGATTCGCAGGGGGCCCGTCAGAGGCTGTCTTGGCGCCCTCGCCGCCGCGACCATCTGCTCAAGATCCGCAAGGAGCCCAACGGCCTGTTCGGCCACCTGGAGACCAAGCGGCGTCAGACTCACCTGTCGGCGGCTGCGGTCCGCAATCGGTGCCCCCAACAGGGCCTCCAGATCCTGGATCCCGGCCGAAAGGGTAGACTGGGTCACAGCGCAGGCTTCAGCGGCGCGACCGAAATGCTCAGCCTCGCGAAGGGCGACCAGATAGCGCAGCTGTCGCACGGTTGGCAGATGGCTTTGCGGCAAAGGACTCATGACGTTCCATCTCCAGGCCCCCGTCTACGCAATCAGACGCACCCCGGCGCACCGGGCCGCCGGGGTCATCGATTTCTTCGATCGAATTGAGCGGAAACATTCGATTGGCTCAATTCTTTTTTCTGCGCTAGAGCCCCCCACATCGAAATGGTCATTGTCGGTTAACGGGGTGCTGGTTCATCAACCAGAGCGGCCCTTTTGGCCCTCAACGAGTGCCCTCAACGAATGCCCTCAACAATGGAGACAGCAATGCTGGGTGTTGGCGATAAGCTTCCCGAGTTTGAAGTCGTCGGTGTGAAGCCGAAATTCATGATGCCCGAGGAAAACGGCGTGGAGGCTTTCGAGCCCATCACTCAGGCCAGCTTTCCCGGCAAGTGGAAGATCATCTTTTTCTATCCGAAGGACTTCACCTTTGTGTGCCCGACCGAAATCGTGGAATTCGCCAAGCTGAATGGTGAGTTCGCCGATCGCGATGCCATTGTGCTGGGCGGCAGCACGGACAATGAGTTTTGCAAGCTGGCCTGGCGCCGCGAGCATCAGGACCTGAAAAATCTGGACCAGTATTCCTTCGCCGACACCAATGGCTCCCTCGTGGACGGCCTCGGCGTGCGCGATCGTGATGCGGGCGTTGCCTTGCGCGCAACCTTCGTGGTTGATCCGCACAATGTGGTTCAGCATGTTTCCGTCAACAATCTGAGTGTCGGCCGGAACCCCGCTGAAATCCTGCGCATTCTCGATGCCCTGCAGACGGACGAGCTGTGCCCCTGCAACCGCGCCGTCGGCGGCGAAACGCTGGCTGCCTGATCTAAGGTGGCCTGATCATGCGATTTCGGGTCGGCACGCTTGCCGGCCCGGCCTTTCTTCTTTGGACGGAGCGACGTGATGACCATTGATACCCTGAAAGAGCGGCTTCCGGATTACGCCAAAGATCTCAAGCTGAACCTGTCCTCCTTGAGCCGGGATGAGGCCCTGACACCCCAGCAGCGCGCAGGCACCTTCCTTGCGTCCGCATTGGCCTCCCGCAATGCCGATGTGATCAAGGCCATCGATGGAGAAGTCTCCGGCGATCTGAGCCAGGAGGCGCGCGATGGCGCCAAGGCTGCAGCGGCTATCATGGGCATGAACAATATCTATTACCGCTTTGTGCACCTTGCGTCGGCGGACGACTACAAGACCCTGCCGGCCAAGCTGCGCATGAATGTCATCGCCAATCCGGGCGTCGACAAGGCTGATTTCGAACTCTGGTCCCTCGCTGTATCCGCCGTGAATGGCTGCGGCATGTGCATCGATGCCCACGAGGCCGAACTGCGCAAAGCAGGGCTCTCCAGCCAGCAGATCCAGGCGGCCGTGCGCATTGCCTCCGTGGTCCATGCGGTGGCCTCGGTCCTCGATGGAGAGACCGCTCTTGCCTCCTGAGACTGGAGCCATGCCATCGGTCCTCGGCGTTCTGGAAACCGTTCTTTACGCTGAGGATCTGGATGCGGCTGAGCAGTTCTACAGGCACGTGCTTGGCCTTCCTGTCCTCATAAAGGAGCCGGGACGGCATGTTTTCTTCCGCTGTGCCGGCTCGATGCTGCTCCTGTTCAAGGCATCGGTGACGGAATCGGTGCAGACACAGATCAATGGCAGCCCACTTCCCCTGCACGGAACCCACGGCCCCGGCCACATGGCCTTTCGCGACACCGCCGAAAGCCTTGGTGCCTGGCAGAGCCACCTCATGGCCCATGGCGTGACCATCGAATCCGATCTGACCTGGCCCAATGGCGCGCGATCCCTTTATTTCCGGGATCCGGCCGGCAACTCCATTGAAATCGCAACACCCGATCTTTGGGGTTTCACCTCCTGACGGCGCGACCAATTCGTGGAACACTCCGGTCGGGAGACACAACAAACCCGTGGGAGCGTGCCCTTGTCGCCGTCATACCGCCTCACCCGCCGCCGCCTTCTCAGCACAACTGCCGGCGCCGCAAGCCTGCCGCTGATCCCCCTTGCCCTGTCCGCCCCAGATGCACCCGCCTGGGCTCAGGAAGCGGACCCGGATAGCCCTGGCCCCCTGGACCGGGCATCGGCCACGGTCAACGCCTTTCTCGCCGGGCCCGGTGCTCTGCCGCTTCATCAAAAGACCCTGGGCTCGATCCGGGCGGACCTGGAAGAGGCAGGGGACGCCTTCCGCGCCGAGCCCATCGAGATCGCCGACTTTCGTGACACGGATGTACCGTTCTCGGACAACCGCACGCCAGTCCGCCTCTATCGCCCCCTCGGCGCCGGTGACGGACCACCACCAATCGTGATCTATATCCATGGCGGATATTTCGTGGGTGGGAGCATTGACAGCCATGACCATGTGGCACGATCCCTCGCCCGGTCCTGCGGCGCCATGGTGGCGAGCGTGGGCTATCGGCTGGCGCCGGACCATCCTTATCCGGCCGCCCTTGACGATGTGTCGGAAGCCTTGCGCTGGATTGCCGACAAGGGCGATGTTCTTGGGGGCGACAATACTCGAATGGGCCTCGTGGGCGATGACGCGGGCGGCATGCTGGCCGCGGGTGCGGCGATCCGGAACCGGCGCCAGCAATATGCAGGCCTTAAATTCCTTGGACTGATGACCCCCTATTTGCGCCTTGACGCAGAGGAGGACTTTCCGTCCCGGCGCCTCTATGGGGCCGGCGGCTATCGTCCGTCCCTGGCCGATCTGGCCTGGATGCGCAAGCAGTATCTCAGCCTTGCGGATGGTGAGACGCCAACAGGCCTTGTCTCGCCGCTTCAGGCCAGTTCATTCAAGGGCGTGCCCAACACCCTCGTCATCACAGCGGGCCATGATGCCGTCCGCGACGAGGCCGGCTTTTTCGTCCGGCGCCTGAGGGAAAGTGGGGTGCTGGCCGGAGAACGGCGCTTTGACGACACGATCCACGATTTCATGTTTTACGCCCCTCTCATCCCGGCCGGCGCCATTGCCTTTGACGTCCTTGCTGCTCAGTTTCGCAGGGCGATCGAGCCGTAAACGATCCATCTGCGCCCGATCAGACCCAGCCACACCATCGCAAGGCCATTGGCTGCTTTGCCGTCTTTGCGGGTGTGGTTGCCGTGGCAGCGTGTTTGGTGACCGTCATCGAATTTCTGGACACGGCCTTTGATCGTCTGGGACGGAGCGAGCCGGTGCCCCAACCATCGGGTGCTTCACAACCGGAAAGCCGCGGGTCGGCGCGGGGCGTTCGGGGCAAATCCGCTATGAGGACCGTATGTTCACAGTATCTGTCAGCCAGGCTGACCAAAAGCGGTGCGGCGCCCCGCGCGGCTCCGGCACGGTGACACTTTCTGACTCAGGGAGACTTTGGCGCGCATGTTTGAGGCGGGAGCGCGCCGCATATAGGGATGCGCAGGTTCGCGCCGCTCCATGAGAAGCCTCGTCTGACGTCTCGGCAAGGCAGACGGTCCCCATGGTCCTCCTTGCCGAGCCCACGCAACGTCAGCCGCCCAGGAATTCATCCCGCAACTGACGTTTCAGGATCTTGCCATTGGGATTGCGCGGCAGGGGCTCCTCGCGGATTTCAATCCGCACAGGCACTTTAAAGCCGGCAAGGCGCTCCCGGACATGGGCCTGGAGCTCTTCCTGGGACACGTGCGTCCCAGGCGTCACCTGGACGATGGCGCCAACTTCCTCGCCGAGAATCTCGTGGGGAATACCGACAACGGCGGCGTCCATCACCGCGTCATGGCTGTAGAGCGCATCCTCAACCTCCACGCAATAGATGTTCTCACCACCGCGGATCAGCATGTCCTTGGCCCGATCGAGAATATAGATAAAGCCTTCCTCGTCGATCCGGGCCACATCACCCGTTTTGAGCCAACCGCCGCCGAAGGTCTTCTCGGTCGCCTCCGGCTTGTTCCAGTAACCGCGCACCACGTTAGGACCCTTCAGCCACAACTCGCCGACGCTGCCGATCGGCAGTTCCGCCCCGGCCTCATCCACGACTTTTGCTTCATTGACCGGGAACACAACCCCGACACTATCAGGACGCAGACGGTAATCGTCACCCACATTCTGGCTGACCGCGGAGGAGATTTCGGTCAGCCCATAGCCGTTACCGGCCTGGACATGGGGAAATTCCTCGGCAATCCGGCGCACGAGGCCGGGCGCGGCGGGCGCACCGCCATAGCTGATGCTCTGCACACTGGAGAGATCGAACTCCTTGAACCGGGGATGCTCCAAAACCTGCCAGACCATGGCCGGCACACCGCCGAAATGGCTCCCCCCCTCCCTTTCAAGGAGCTCCATGGCGCGGAGCGGATCCCATTTGTACATCATAACGATCTTGGTGCCGCCAAAGAGATTGGGCACCAGGATCGAATGGCACCCGGTGGCGTGGAACAGGGGCACGGAAAGCAAGAGCACCCGCTGCGGCGCGTTGGGATCGGGCTGGGGGATGTCCTCGCCACGGCGCAAGGCGGCACGGGCCTGGGAACAGCTCAGATTCATCAAATTGGTGAGGAAATTGCGGTGCGTGCCGAGCGCGCCCTTGGGCTTTCCCGTTGTGCCCGAAGTGTAAAAAATGGTGGCATTGTCATCAGGCTGAATGTCAGCATCAGGCAATGCCCGATCCGGCAGAAGACCATAAGCGGCCGGCTCCTCCACCAGATCCTCAAAGCGCTCTGCGAAGGACGGCAGCGCGCCGCTCGCCCGCGCCACGATGACGCCGTCAAGCTCCAGCGCCTCGAAATGGGGCATCAGGCGATGAAGGCGCTCTTCATCCAGGATGGCGAGGCGGGCGCCTGAATCGGCGATGCCATATTCAAGTTCCGCGCCCGTGCCCCAGGCATTCAAGGGCACCACGACCGCCCCCACGGCGACCGCAGCGAAAAAGCTCACGGACCATTCGGGAAAGTTCCGCATGGCGATCACCACCCGATCGCCTTTTGTGACGCCATGGATGTCCTTAAGGTCATGGGCGAGCCGGCAGACGGCCCGGAAATGGTGCTCGAAAGTGATCCGCTCGTCCTCGAAGACGATGAATTCCTTCGCGCCATGGTCGCGGCTTGCCTCCAGGACGGCGCGGATATGGGGTGGCTGGGCCTTATAGGTGCGAAAAGCCACGCCGTCGACGCTCACATCTTCCATCTCGAAGGGGGCGCCGGGCGCGATCAGCCGATCATGGGCTTGTGCCATGGACAGGGCGGGAAATGCGGGCGAGACGGGTGCGGCATGCGTCATGCGGGCGGCTCCTTCCAGATTATGGTGTCCGACCCGTTGCCGGGCCGGTTCATCCCATGATCGACAAGGAACCTGCCGCCGTCAAAGGGGGCGATCCGAGAAGGAGGCGACCGACGCGGCAGAAATCTAAAATCTGACACTGAGGGGTCAGCCGGTCCACCATCAGGACGCTTCGAGCCGCCCGGCGAGGTCGCGGGAGCGCCAGTCCCGTCCAACGGCATTGGCGTGGTGGCTCGCGTCACAGACATGATCCATCGAAGGATAAGGCGGCTGGACAATGAGAGACACTCTTTGAGCCGATTGTGGTCTGTTTTCCTGGAGGGCCGTGACAAAAGCGTGCTGGAGATCCGTTTCGAACTGGTCAGTCCCGTCGTCCACGCTTGCGCCCACCGCGCCAGACAATGTGCTGGGCAGGACAACAAAGATCTGCGCGTTTGGAAAAAGATCTGAAAGAAAACCAGCAAGGCCGACCAGATAGTCAGCGGCGACCGCAACATCTTCCCTTTGACGCCCGCTCGCATTGGGTGTGAAGATGCATGGATAATCACCAAACTGAAAATCACCCCACTGAGTGGGCGCCGGATAGATCTTGCCCCCCGGAATGGGATAACCACCGAAAACGGCTTCCGCATAGGACAGGGCATTGCTCAGGGGTTTCAGGTGCAAGCCCGTTGAACCAGCCAAGTCTTCCTTGGCCTTCAGCCGACGCTCGACACCGCCAGCATCATAGGGTTGATAGTTCGAATAGACGACTTGGGTGATGCGATCAAAGTCGAGGCGCTGCCCAAGTTGCCGGATAAAGGCCTCGTAGTTGTGATCCGAATAGCCTTCATTAATGAGCGCCGCATTGTACCACTGGGTGCCAAGCTTTTCTCCGATAAGCTCCGCCGACAAACTGAAATACGCGTTTGAGCCACCCAGGATAAGGCCATCAATCGGGCCGACCACCTCTACATTGGCATAATGGTCGGCAATGATCTGGGCTTTGTTTGCACGCGCCCTTTCAAGCATCCAGTGTTCCCACCCCAGAAAAGCGAAATAGGCGAGGAAAACGGCTGGAAAGCCGATAAGGAGGATCAACCGGTTAACGCTGGCCATAGACCGCATAATCGACACCCGTCTGATGCGAGACCAAAAAGAGCGTAACGAACAAAAGGCAGAGCTGAACAATCGGTAGGCGGAGGAATTTATATGTCCGCTGCCTGAAGAGGCGATGGTCGCGGAACAAGAACTCGGCCGCAACAAGACCACTGATCATCAGCAATGCCAGTTTCTCGGTTTTGCCCATCGCCATCAGCTCCGTCAAAGCACTGAAGTCTTGGAACTGAAACGTCAGCTTGGCAAGCAAACGCCCCGTGTCGGCGTCAGCAAAGATCAGGCGGCCCACCACGACGGCAAAAATCATAATGATGGTCGGAACGATCAGGATCTTGCGACGCAGTACCATGAGGGTTGCCACAAAACAGGCCCCATGAAAGAGCCCCCAAAGCACGAAATTGAAGGTTACGCCATGCCACATGGCCGAACCGAAATAGACCACGAAAATTGCTGCCGTCGTACCAAAGGCCTTGCGGGTCGGTGTGTAGAACAAGGCCTTGAGCACCGTTGAAAGGGAGGTGTGCCAGCCGCGCCAGAACTCAATCAGGTTCCGAGCAGAAAAAGGTTGGCGAAAATTCAGGGGAACACGGACCCCAAACACACCCATCAGGCCATAAATGGCCAGGGAGAGACCGCAAAAATTCGCATAAACGAACAACTCAAAAATAGCGGCAAACACCAAGGCCGACACAAGATCCGTTTCCGAAATCAAATGAAAAGTATTGGTCAACGGCGTTGCGACCGCCTGATGGAAGAAAACACCGATGACGATAAAGGGCGCGTAATACTGAACCCGCTTGCCCACGGACCGGTGGGCTTCTGACCGAAAGATCGTCGCGATCGGTCCGGTAATCAAAAGAAGCGGATTGGACGCCACTAAGGGACTGGCATGGGTGATGGTTCGATTGACAGCGAAATAAGCAAGGGTGGCCGTGTAGAAAGACAAACCATAGAGAAAAAGATTGTCAGACTCCGCGTGCGATCCCGTCAGGGTCTCGGTCAAGCCGAACAGCGATGTGAGCGAAATGGAGAAAAACAGGAGATAGGGCAGAACGAAGCCATACGAAAATCGAGTGACCTGTACTCGAACAATTGTAGCACTGATCAAATAACAGACAGACAGCGGAACAATGGCTCGGAGAAATACATCAGCCAATTGTGCAATTTCGAAAGACCGGGATGGCTGATTAACGGCCAACGCCATCAGGACCGTCAAAGCGACAAGCCAAGCAACAAAGGCATATTTCTCGACTAGAGGCAGTCGCAAGTCCAAAGGGACCGTGCGTGCCATCGCCCTAAAATTCGTCATACGCCACGGCCCCACACCGAGTTCGCTAAATTCACTACTGCAAGTGACGCAGAGCTGTTCAAATACATACTCCGCGCGGTATGACTTGGCGGAAGGGCCTCCCAAACCCTCTCAACCCCGCTTGGCAGTCCTTATCAGTTTCTAAATTCAACCAATGGTCAGATGCTATACCGTGTCGTGTTCGCGCCTGCAACCGGGTCCAGCCCCTCGTCCCATCGAGAAAACGCCCAAAGTGCTGGTCATTTTTGGTCGGCAAAGCCCGTGCCCCAGCTCGTCAAGGGGGCCATCCGGGCCAAGTCAAAATGTGGCGAGGTCGCCCGCAAACTGAAAATTTAATTTCCGTGAGACCATGCGGGGCGCATGGATAAATACCGGAGCAAAAGGCGGATCCGTACACGGTGGTGATTACACCCTCTCCAAGATGCGATAGAAAAGCAGCTTAACGTGAAGGCGCACTGATACCCATGACTCAACATCCAACTTCTGATCCCGGTGCCACTCAGCCCAAAGTTGGCGTGGTCAGCCTGGGGTGCCCGAAAGCCCTTGTTGATTCGGAGCGGATCATCACCCGGCTGCGGGCCGAAGGCTATGCCGTCTCCCAGAGCTACGAGGCCGCGGATGTGGTGCTCGTGAACACCTGCGGATTTCTCGATACGGCGCGAACGGAATCGCTAGAGGCCATTGGAGAAGCGATGGCCGAGAATGGCCGGGTGATCGTCACGGGCTGTCTGGGCGCCGAGGCAGACCTCATCCGAGAGCAGCATCCAGATGTTCTGGCCATCACCGGCCCCCACCAATATGAAGCCGTCATGGAGGCCATCCACGACGCCGTGCCCCCCGCCCATGATCCCCATCTCGATCTGGTGCCGCCCCAGGGCCTGCGCCTTACGCCTCGGCATTACGCCTACCTAAAGATCTCCGAAGGCTGCAACAATACCTGCACCTTCTGTATTATTCCCTCATTGCGCGGACGGTTGGTCAGCCGGCCGGCGCGTGCCGTGCTGGCAGAGGCCGAGGCCCTCGCCAAGGCCGGTGTCAAAGAGCTGCTCGTCATTTCCCAGGATACAAGCGCCTATGGCCTCGATCTGCGCTATGCGGAAACAGAGTGGCGGGGGCAGACCATCCGTACCCACATCACCGACCTTGCCCGAGCCCTTGGCACTTTGGGTATGTGGGTGCGCCTGCATTATGTCTACCCCTACCCCCATGTGGATGATCTCATCCCCCTCATGGCTGAAGGACTGATCCTGCCCTATCTCGACATTCCATTCCAGCATGCGAGCCCCAGGGTGTTGAAAGCCATGCGCCGGCCGGCCAATCATGAAAAACTCCTGGAACGGATCACTGACTGGCGCAGGGTCAGCCCGGACCTCACCCTCCGGTCCACTTTCATTGTCGGCTTTCCCGGCGAAACCGAAGAGGACTTCGAAGCCCTGCTGCGCTTCACGGAAGAGGCAGGCATCGACCGGGCAGGCTGTTTCAAGTTCGAGCCTGTTGCCGGTGCCCTCGCTAATGATCTTGACGGGGCCGTGCCCGAAGAGGTCAAGGAAGAACGCTATCACCGTTTCATGGAAACTCAGATGGATCTGAGCGAGGCGCGCCTTGCGAAAAAGATCGGCCAGACCCTTGATGTCCTTATCGATACGGTGGACGAAGATGGCCCCATTGGGCGCACCAAAGGCGATGCGCCGGAAATTGACGGGTCGGTCTATGTGGAAACGCCGAATGGGACCAGCCTCTCCCCCGGCCAGATCGTCCGTGCCCGTGTCATCTCAGCCGACGCCTATGACCTGTGGGCCGAGCCCATCCCCCCAGCCGCCGGAGAGGCCGAACCCCATGAAGACCGCGTTTCCCGACCTGCCCCTGGGGCTTGAGGATATCCGAGAGGCTGCATCCCGCATTGGGCCCCATGCTGTACGCACACCCCTCATCTCCCATCCGGAGCTCGACCAGGCCACCGGCGCGCACGTGTTTCTGAAGCCTGAAAATCTTCAGCGGACGGGATCCTTCAAGTTTCGCGGTGCCTATAACGCGGCCGCAATGCTCAGCGACAGCGAACGGGCCAAGGGTCTTCTCGCCTGGTCCTCCGGCAATCATGCCCAGGCCGTGGCCCTGACGGCGCGGCTGTTGGACTGCCCGGCGACAATCGTCATGCCGGAAGATGCGCCCAGCCTGAAAATCGAGGCAACCCGCCGGCATGGGGCGCAGATCGTCTTCTATGACCGGGTGCATGGGGACCGGGAAGCCGTCGGCCGGGACATCGCCGCGCGCACGGGCGCCACCATCATTCCGCCCTATGATCATCTGCCAACCATTGCCGGCCAGGGCACGATGGGCGTTGAGATCGTTCAGGATCTGACGGCAGCCAGCCTGACACCGGACATGGTTCTGGTGTGCTGCGGTGGCGGTGGACTTGTGGCCGGCACGGCCCTCGCGGTCACGCAAGCCTTCCCGCAAGCCGCCGTTCTCGCGGTCGAGCCCGTGGGCTTTGATGACACGCGCCGCTCCCTTATTGCCGGCGAACCGGTGAGCAACCCCTCGGCGAGTGGATCCCTGTGTGATGCTCTCATGGCGCCAAGGCCCGGCGCCGTCACATTCCCCATCAATCGGCGCCTTCTCGCGGGCGCACTCGCGGTGTCTGAAGCCGCGACCCAAAGGGCGATGCGCTTTGCCTTTTCCCGGCTGAAACTGGTCCTCGAACCGGGCGGTGCCGTCGCGCTCGCGGCCCTGCTCGACGGCAGCCTTGATTTCCGCGGCCAGACCGTGGTCGCCGTCTTAAGTGGCGGCAATGTTGACCCGGACCTCTTCGCCCGTATCCTGACAGCACCGGATGACGTGACGGTCACGGCCTGACGGCCCCCGAGCACCAAGGCATCCGGACTGTCAGGAGGATTCGTGCCCATGCTGAATAATACTCCGATCAATGGGGACCTTGTCGGCGTCGACGGCAGCGCCCGCCATCTGGACACACCGGCCCTGGTGCTGGACCTGCCGGCCTTTCGGCGCAATGTCAGGCGGATGATGGACCGCATTGCGGGCACATCGATCACCCTGCGCCCCCATGCCAAGACCCATAAATGCGCCCAGATCGCCCGAATTCAGATCGCGGCGGGCGCAAAAGGCATCTGCACAGCCAAGCTCGCCGAAGCCGAAGCCATGGCGGCGGCCGGCATCGGTGACATCCTGATCACCTCGCCAATTGTCGGTACCCGGCCCATTCGCCGGCTCATGGCGCTTAATGCCCGCATGGAGCGCCTTGCGGTGGTGGCCGATGACCCGGACGGCATCGAGGCCCTGGCCTGGGCAGCGGAAACCTCCGGGCGCGGGCTCACCGTTCTGCTCGATCTCGATGTGGGCACCCATCGCACGGGCGCCCTGCCCGAAGACGCCCTGGCCCTGGCCACCAAGATTGCACAGGCCCCTTACCTCACCTTCGGCGGCGTCCAGGCCTATGGCGGCCATCTTCAACACCTGCATGGTCACGAGACCCGCGCATCGGAAACCCAGGCCATGTGGAGCCATGTGGCCGATGTGGTGGCCGGTCTTCGGGGCCAGGGTATCCCTTGCCCCAGCATCACTGGCGGCGGCACAGGCACCCATGACATGGATCTGGCGGCCGGCGTGCTGACGGAACTTCAGGGGGGGTCCTATATCTTCATGGATCGGGAATATGCCGATCTTGAGGAGGCACCCGCCTTTGAACAGGCCCTTTATGTGTACACACGGGTCATCAGTCGCCGGCAGAAGACCTTTGTCACCACCGATGCGGGGGTCAAGGCCTTCGCCACGGATGGTCCATTGCCTGTCCTGGCCACCGGATCCTTCGACGGCGGCCGCTATATCCTTCAGGGGGATGAACATGGCGGCATCGTGCTCGGCGGCGGCGAGGAGCGCGGCGCTGGTGGCCCGCCATCCGATGCCCAGATCCTCGGCGTCGTGCGGGCGATCACGGCCATGAATGAGGATGCGTCCGTTCCCGCGCCGGCCCGCTCCGTTGGGCTGGGCAAGCTCGTGGCCTGCGCGGTGCCCCATTGCGACCCCACAGTCAATCTCTATGACCATATCCATGTCATTGAGTACGACACGCTGATGGCCATCTGGCCGGTCATTGCCCGGGGGGCCAGTCAATGAGCACGCGTTTCCACCTTGCCTTTCCCGTGGACGATATCGCCAAGGCCCGGGCCTTTTACGGTGATCTTCTGGGTTGTGCCGAAGGGCGCAGTGCGCAGCATTGGGTCGATTTCGACCTCCACGGCCACCAGATCGTTGCCCATCTGGCACCGCAGGATGTGGGCTGCACGGCCCATAGCCTCGTCGATGGTCACCAGGTGCCCTGCCGCCATTTCGGCCTAATCCTCGACTGGGCCGACTGGGAGGCTCTGGCCGCACGACTGAAGGACGCGAAGGCGGATTTCATCATGGAACCGACCATCCGCTTTGCCAATCAGGCTGGGGAGCAGGCCACCTTGTTCGTGCGCGACCCCAGCGGCAATGCCCTTGAGTTCAAGGCCTTCCGCGATGAGGCCCAGATCTTCGCACGGTGACCTATGATCGAACTGGCCGTTGAATGCTACACACCAGATGATCCGGATGAGGACTTGCGGCTGCAGGGCGTGGGTGGCTATGCCGATGGCGGCTGGTTCTTGCCCATTGATGAGGCCATCCAGATGCTTCTGAATGGCGAGGTTGCCCTCTTCGTCGTGGGCCATGGACCCACCACGCGGGTCATCGTGGCGACACACGAGACCAGCGGGCGGCTTTACCTGACCACCAGGCGGGACGAGAGCAAGACCAACAATCTCTCAAACCTGGAAACCTGCCCGCCCGACTTTGGCTCCTCGCCCGAGACAAATCCCTGAATTCGGCCGCGTGGCCGGCGCCACATTGGATGAGGTCGCCGCTCCCGGGCCTGCCTGATAAGCGCTGGCTGTCACCCTGTCAGCCAGCGACATCACCGATGTCCCAAACCATATCATCCGCAGGCGCAGAAATCCGGCGGACTGATTGATCCGTCCCGCTGACAGACGGCAGAACAGCGTCACCGGAGCCGACGCCCAGATCATGAAGCCGACGGGCCGAGGGCAAGACGCGGCTCTGGACAGCGCCGACCAGCGCATTGTGGCGCCGCACGGTTTGGTCGAGGGATGAGGACAGGCCCGCCAGATGGTCGAGCATGCGGTGCAGGCGCCGATAGAGTTCCGTTCCCTCATCAAGCACCCTCCTGGCCTCGTCGCTCGCCCGCTCCTGGCGCCAGCCGAACGCGACGGCCTTGGCAAGCGCCAAAAAGGTCGTGGGCGTTGCAATGATAACCTGGTGTCGGTGCGCGAAATCAAACAGCTCCGGGTCCCGCTCAATAGCGGCGGCATAAAGATTATCTCCCGGCACGAACATGACGACGAAATCGGGCGTTTCGGGCAGGGCCTGCCAATAGGCCCGCGCGCCGAGCTGGCGAGCATGGGCACGCATCTGCCGGGCATGGGCCGTCAAGAGCCGCTCCCGTTCATTCTCTTCAGGCGCCTCGACCGCTTCCAGATAGGCGGCCATGGGCGTCTTGGCATCGACCACGAAGCGTCGCCCGCCTGGCAAACGCACGACCACGTCGGGACGCAGGCCGCCCTCCTCAGTGTTTACGGAATGTTCTCTATAAAAATCAATCTGATCGGCCATTCCGGCCATTTCCAGCACGGTCACGAGCTGCTGCTCGCCCCAGCGTCCCCGGGTTTTGGGAGCCGTGCGCAGAGCCGTGGCGAGATTGGTCGTGGCATCGCGAAGCCGCTCATTGCTTTCAAAGAGGCTCTGGACCTGCTGCCCCAGAGCGCCTTCATCAAGCTTGCGGGCTTCTTCCATGGCTTGGAGACGCACGCTATAGGCAGTCAAGGTTTCCTTCAGGGGACGGATAAGCCCGGCCACGCTGTCCTGCCCGGCGCGGGATTGGGCCTCGAAGCGCTCGGCGGCCGCGGCCATGAGGGCCTGCCCCTGGTCCTGCATGGCCCGGCCCGTCAGGGCTTGAAGATCATGGGAGATTGCGCTGCGAATGTCCGTCAGCTCCCGGATTTTTTCGCCATGGGCCCGGCGCTCGGCCTCCAAGGCCGCCTCGGCCTGGGCACCCTGGGTTTCGGCACGCCGGCCCTCTTCGCGCGCCGCATCAAGATCGACGCGAAGACTCTCGCACAGATCCGCCAGCGCGTCACACCGCGCTGCAAGCGCAGCCCGCTCTGCCTCCCCACGGGACGCAGCCGCTTGCCCCTGGGCAAGATCGTGACGCAACTTGGCGCCAAGGCGCGCCAGTCGAGCCCGCCCCCGCAATGCCACGAATAGCCCCACAAGACTGCCCAAAGCGAGGCTGGTCGTCAGGCCAAGGACCACTGTCAGGATCATGTGCGCCGACATGGTGATGCTCCTTCCCCGGTGATTCGGTTACCGAAAAGGGTACACCTGCAGGCCCGCCCCTGCCGGGCGGCCAGATGGTCATTGGCATTACCCCGACCGCGCCAGGCGATAGCCTTGCCCTTGACGGGCCTCGATCAGGTCATCACGGCCCGTTGCCACTCTTAAGGTCTTGCGCAGCTTACTGACATAAATGTCGATCATCGGATCAATGGACCGGGCCAGCGAAGAGCCGAACACGGCACCATGGGCCTCGTCCCGGGCGGGGCTCTCATCCGCATGCCTCGCCAGCGCCATCAGCAGACTGTATTCGCGCGGGCTCAAATGCAGGTTTTCGCCATTCACCTGCGGATCCTGACCATCAAAGTGAATGGTCAGCGAGCCGACTGTTACCGCCGGCTTCGGCCTGGCCGTCCGGCCGCGATTGAGGACATGGACGCGCTCAGCCAGGGCGACACTGTCAAAAGGCATGGCGCCCGGACACAGGATGCCAGGCCCCATCACGACAACGTCATCGGCGCCGCAGTCCTGGACCTGTTGGGCCTGGTCAGCATCGTCGGCCTCCAGAAGCACAATGAGCGGTACGGGCCGCACGGCCTGGCTGAGCGCCGGAAGACTGTCATTGCGGTCCTCAACCGAGCCCACCAGCACAGCACCGTAGGGCGACCAGCGCCCGTCCAGAGCCTCCATCGCGGCGCGGGCCGTGGGCTCGTTCATCACATCACAGATTGTCCGGGCCCGTGCCAGACCCAGCGCGATCCGTTCCGCGGCCGTTTCTTCAGGCTCAAGCAGGATGAATCGCATGGATCCCGTCCCTCCATATTGTCCCCGTCCAACACACGCCCCTTAACACCCGACCCGCACAATGGCCGCAGCCCCCCTTAAGGTTTGATGAAAATGCGTCTCGAATGGCCGGTCCCGTGGCGATGCCCGCTTAGCGGAGCGTCGCCTAGACTGGTGGCAGGTGCACGACTGGCGTTGGAGACATGGGACATGCGCACGACAAGCCTCATTGCGGGACTGGCGTTTTCCGCAAGCCTTTTTTCCGTATGCGATGCTTGGGCCAATGACCCGCCGCCGGCTCCGGGAGCGGCCGCGGTCCTGAAAACCGCTCGCGCCGCTCAAGAGACTCACCAACCTGTGAGGCCCCTGCAGCCCAATCGCAGGATCGCGGCGGCCATGCTGCTTCTGGCGAGCACAGCGGGATGGCATGAGGGCGCAACCCTGGTGGAGTCCCCGCCCAGGCGCGCTAAACCCCGCCTGCGCGCGAACCCAGCCACGCAAATGCTGCGGCCCATTCGGCACCCGCCGCCAGCGCGTGCCGAGACGGTTACCGGGGGGCGATGACCAGGGACTGGATCGCTCTGCCAAAAACCCCGTGCTCATCGCACAGGGCGGCATAGGCGAGGCCGCGGCCATCGGGCCCCACCATGGCCTCGCCATCGAGCAGCATCCATTCGCCGATGGGCGAGCGGGCGAAATGGATGGTCAGATCCGCGTTGATATAGGTCCAGGTCTTGAAATCCAGGGGAACGCCGAGGGCATTGCAGTAATCGGCGCTGGCGGCGGCCCGCATCAGGGGCGTCGTTTCCATCCCCTCCACGAAGGGACGCCCAACCCGGAACCAGCACGCCCGTCCGAGGGACGCGAAACTGGGCGGCGCCAGAGGCGGCACGTCACGGAACTCCACCGCGTTGTTGAACCCTTCGACCCGTTTAAACTCCTCTGCGGGGGAACCCTCAGAGGGCGGAACATGGCGTGCCTCGGCCAAAGACACATCCTCGGGCAGATCCATTGGCCGATCCACCACCTTCAAGACAAAAGCATCCACCACATCCTTGTCATCGGCGCTCAGGGTAATCGCGGCGGTCTGGATGTTGCGGCCCTGGCGGGTCACCCATTGACGAACGGTCAGGGGCGCGATGGGCACAGGACGCTTCAGATCGATGGTCAGGCGCGTCACTCGCATCGGCTGGGGTGCCGGAATGCGATCTGCCAGGCCTGCGATCAATGCGGCCGGCGCGGCGCCATGGAGCATGCTGGGATCCCACGGGCCAGCACAATGGACCGAAGGGATAGCCTGGTCCCCATCGAGTGTGAAATAGGCATCCATCCTTGGCGTTTCCTTGATGGGGGCATGGCCTGATTGGCCCACCCTGGCGGTTGATTGGGAAGGAGGCGCGGAATCGTCCCATCACCTTAACCAGCGGCGGGTCTGCCTGCCAAGCGACCATGCGCGTCTTTCATCCGCACAATGATGCTTTGCGTTAACGCCTTGTGATGGACTCACATGCGGATGCAAGGTTTTGCAGGGTATACGGAAGAGGCGCACCATCTCATCGATTGTGCCGGCACACGCGATCTTCCCTGGTCTGACGGGCTAACCCGCGGCCTGGCCCGCCCCGCCCCCTTGCCGCAGGCCCGCCTGGTCGGTGAAACTTGAGCCAAGAGGCGCGCGCAAGCCGCCCCCTGCACCCCGCCCATCCTGTCTCTGCCGGAAGGAAATGCTCTATGGCCGCCTATGATGTGTTGTTTTCACCCTTCGCCCTCAAGGGCTTGACCCTGCCCAACCGGATTGTCATGGCGCCCATGACGCGGTCCTTCAGTCCTGGCCAGGTGCCCGGCGAGGATGTGGCGGATTACTATCGCCGACGCGCGGAGGGCGGTGTCGGCCTCATTATCACGGAGGGCACCACGCTTCGGGACCAGGCCTCAACCTTTGACGGCCGGGTGCCCAAGCTCGATGGCGAGCCCTCCATTGATGGATGGGGCCACGTTGTCGAAGCGGTCCATGGTGCCGGCGGTTTGATTATGCCCCAGCTGTGGCATGTGGGTGCCGTTCGGCGGGCGGATCGGACTGACCACCCTGATGTGGCGAGCAAGAGCCCTTCGGGCCTGTTCCGGCCGGGCAAGATCCAGGGCGATCCCATGGATCAAGCGGCCATTGAAGACACGATCGCCGACTATGCCCGTGCTGCCGCCGATGCCCGCCGGGTGGGCTTTGACGGGGTCGAGATCCATGCGGCCCATGGCTATCTCATTGACCAGTTCTTTTGGGAAGGGACCAACCAGCGGGACGATGGTTATGGCGGCGGTCTCGTGGCGCGCACCCGTTTCGCCCGCGATGTGATCCGGGCCGTGCGAGCGGCCACGGGCCCCGATTATCCCATTATCCTGCGCTTTTCCCAATGGAAGCAGCAGGATTACACGGCCAAACTCGCCCAGACGCCGGACGAGCTTGCCGCCTTTCTTGGAGCCCTTGCGGATGCAGGGGCGGACGCGTTCCATTGCTCGACACGGCGCTACTGGGAACCGGAATTCGAGGGCTCGGACCTCAACCTTGCCGGCTGGGCCAAGAAACTGACCGGACTGCCGTCGATCACCGTCGGCTCGATCGGTCTTGATACGGATTTTATCACCACCTATGGCGACACGCCTGGCAGCGCGCCCTCCCGCATTGACGATCTCGTGGCCCGCCTTGAGCGCGGAGAGTTCGACCTTGCCGCGGTGGGCCGGGCGCTCATCGCCAATCCGGACTGGCCACGTCAGGTCCGGGAGGGCCAGATCGAGGCCCTCAAGCCCTACACGAAAGAGCTGCTTGGCGCGTTGGACTGATCGGAGCCCTTCATTCCCCGTGCACCACCCTTGCCAGGGGTGGCGCACGGCCCTATCCATACCACCGGATTGGCCGATATTTTCGCGGTCGCGAGCGATTGTTTAGCAAGACAAGTGGGGCATCCAATGCATGTTTGGCACCGGTGTGCGGCCGTTGCTGTCCTCGTGATGGCATTGATTTGCCTTCCGCATAGCCTCTTTGCGCAGTCCGTAACCGGAAAGCAGAGAGACCTTGCGGATCTTTATCGCCGGGCCAGCATCGATATCGACCAGCATATCGACGAAGCCTTTGCCCTTTGGCGCCATTTCGAGGCCACCTATCTTGAAGATGACATCCCATTTCCGTTGACGGGGCGCCGCGCTTACCACAACGAAGATGACATTCGCGAGTATCTCTCTGAACTTCTCAAAGCCCGCGGTGCCCATGTAAACAATGCGACCGTTGCGGGGCGCATTGAAAACTGGTCCGACAAAATGGCCCGGTGGGCCACCCTGAACGCGCGCCTCTCCATGAGACGGCTTTGGGAAATCAAAATCTTCGATGCTCAACATGCCTTTGGCTTGGTGGCCCGCGATGCCAAGGCTGGCCTGGAAATGGCGCAGGAAGAATGGCGCTCAGCGCTGGAGGGCCTCGATGATCCAGACAAACGCCTCGCCATCGTCAGGGATCTGAAGGCAAGGGAGACGGAGCGGGGCCGGGTCCTTCTGACCCGCATAAACATCATTCTTGCCGACCTTGCCCAATGGCGGGCGCGCCTTGCAGCCAAGACCTGGCGGTGGGTCCATTACTTGGAGAACACCGGTCCGACGGGTGCTGCTGATCCCTTCCGGAACACCCTGTACGAAGCCTTTGGCGTGGGCCTTCAAGCGCGGCATGCAGATCCCCTTGATCCCCTATTCGCCAGCGCTTTGCCGACTCAGAGCCTGCTTGACTGGCTCGGGCATCTGCAGGCGGACCCGACCCTTCTCTCCCTGGAGCTTGTTAATGACTCCGGCAAGACCACCCGCCTGGCGCCGGATTTGACGGGGCCATTCGAGCCCGTGGAAGCCTTGAACCCGGTGCGTCTTGTCGGACCGGCAGCGCCGGCATCGGGTTCGGCGGCGCATCGGGCTGCCACCGCCATCAGTGACCTTGTGGATGCAATCCAGGCGTCCCAGAGCCGGGAACGGGCCCATATGTTCCGTATGCTGGCAGCCCTTGACGGCCAGCCGGCACCGGCTGACCTCGTCACCCGCACCAAGGCCCATCTCGCCGAGATCAACAAGGTCATCAAAATTGCCGGCGAGCCCGTTGAATATGCGGCGAAGGCCGCCGCGGCGGCGGCTGAACGGGACGCCCTGATCGAAGTCCTTGAGGCAGCACGCACAGACACGCCGGACGACCGGGATCGCATCGCGGACCTTGAGGCCGATCTTGTCACCCGCCAATCCTTTGTGGAGCGGCTTGGCGCGAGCGCCGAGCGGGCCCGCATCGCTTTTGCGGAAAACGAGGACCTTGCAGGCCCCTGGGCGACGCACCGTGAAACCAACAGGGCGCTGCGCCAGGCTTGGCGCGATCTCGGCCATGCCCGTCTTGCCGGCATCCTTGCTCTTTGGCCGGAAGACCTGCCGACGCTGGACTCAGATCCGGCCGCCCTGCTCCTTGACCTTGAGGATGCTGCAACCGGTCTCAGCCGGTTCCTCAGCGCAGCCGCGCCAGCCCTGGGTGTGACCCGCACCGATGCGGGCCCGGCCGTGGACGCCTTGGCCCGGGAGGATCGCCACCAACTTCAACTGGCCTTAGACCTCCTCAGCGCCCGTATTAAAGGCGAGCAAATCGCCGCCAATCTGTTGCGCGAACGGGCACCCGACGCGGCCCAGCCCGAACCGTTCCTCTCGGAAGGGTCAGCCAATGCCGCAAAGCAGACTCAAGCCGCCCTGGACCGGTTCAAGGCCCTGCTCGCCAATACCGGACTGTCAGCACGGCGCGAAGAGGCCCCATCCGTCACTCTTGCCCTTGATCCGGACCAGATCCGCAACCTGGCCATCCGGCTCGCCGCGCTCCAGCGTCAGGACGCTCCCGGCAGCCGGGGCCGGGCCCGCGTCAGTGTGGATCCGAACCGCGCGCCAAAGGCCTGGCCGCTGATGGAACGCCTGGCGCAGGCCCATCGTGCCGGCTGGCCGGTGGCGGGCGCAGGCGCCCTTTTCCTTGATGACGCCCTGGTGCGCGAGAACCTTGATCGCCTGGAAACCCTGCGCCGGCGTCTGCGCAATGCGGACGGCCTGGGCAGCGATCTGAGCATGCTCATCCGTGCCCTGAGCCTTCGGCCCCTGGAGGCCGACGATCTTTACGCCGGACTCTGAGGACTGAAGCCATGGCCGCACCTTTCGCCCATCCCGTGCCGATGCATCCTTCACGGCGCATTGGTCAGATCCTCGTCCTCGCCTGTGTCCTGCTTGCGGCAGCCTGCGGCGACACCGACTCCAATGGGAGGCAGCCGGCCGCACCAACGCTGGCCGGGTTCAAGACCGCGCTGCAAGACGCGGTTCGCAAGCCGGGAGACACGCCCCGAGGCGCAGCCATGGAGACGGCGATCGCCGACACCTTTGCCTCCTTAGACAACCCCATCGACCAACCAGCACGGGACGAACCAGCACGGGACGAACCAGC
>CAYUYV010000010.1:41126-42489 GCA_964449455.1 uncultured Alphaproteobacteria bacterium
AACCAGCACGGGACGAACCAGCACGGGACGAACCAGCGTGGAACGAGCCAGCGCGGACGGCAAAGGATGAGGTGGCCCGAACGGATCCAGAAGGCGAGGACGGCGGGCCGGCAGACCCCTTACTGGTCATTGCTTCCCCCCCCTCCGCTCTTTGCGCTTCGCCTGCCATGGATCAGGTCGCGTCGCTCAGTGAACGCCTGACAACGGCCGGCACCCGGATTGGCGACACCATTGAGGCTTGCCTTTCGGACTGCCCTTCCGTGTCCTGTGAAACTTATAACGCCGCCATTGTGGCGACCGAGCGCAGTGCCAGCCTTTCACATGCCCTTGCCGGTCGCATGGCCGCGACAGCCATCCTGGACGAAGAGGCCGCCAATGGGCGATTGATCCGCTGGCGGATGGACTTGCTTGAAGCCACCGCCGACAGCACGAAGGCCCTGCTTCGCCTTTCAGAAATGGTTGCGGCGGGCCAGGCCGTGGGCAACGACGAGACGCTCACGGTTCTGAGCAATCGTTTCCGGGCTGTCAGCACTGAAGGCGCCCGGCTGATCTGGGACAATCAGGTGCAGGGCGCCGCGGCGAGCTTGGTCATTGCCCATCTGGACCGCACCGCCGGCCTGCTTGCCACCCTCGCCGCTTTCAGTCGCCCCGTGGCCCTGCCAGGCGACACAGAGTCAACCGGTCCTGTCACCGTGCCTGAGGTCCTGGCGGGCAACTTCGCCGCCGCCGCCGCCGAGGCCGGGTGGCGCGCCGTTGCTGCGGCCGAAACCGTTTACAACCTTGACCTCCCGATGGACCCGATCGCCGAAACCGAGACCACTGGCGTATGCCTCTTGCCCGTGTCGCGTGCTCTTGCTGCAGTGCCGAGCCAGCTTGAGCCCTATCTGCCGCGCCTGCGCGCCTGTGCCAAAGCAAAGGGATGTGCGCAGCGACCCCAACTGTCCCTCGATATGTTGGAAATTGCGCGCCAGTCGCCGACCGAGACGATCGATCGGCTGAAAGCCGAAGCAAGCGCTCTTCGGCCTGCGAGTGCTGTATTCGCGGACAATCCATGCCCATGACGCGCTCTGACGGTACCACCGACGCAACCTTCGCGTGGAGTGTCTAGGGCCCATCCCCATACGTCACATTTTAGAGTAGTAAAGCAGACGCATTCGAAGAAATCGCTGTTAGCGCCAGCCTATGCGGTTATATTGCGGCGCGAGAGGAAGGATACCCGGTGGATCACTGAAAAAGGGGGGGAGCTGAGACATGGCCCGCGCAACATGTCGGATCGGCATCACCGTTACCACACTGACGTTGGGGTTTTTGCTGTCGGCCCTTCCGTGCATCGCGTTTGATGGGGCAACGAGTGATGGGGCAA
>CAYUYV010000010.1:42589-56547 GCA_964449455.1 uncultured Alphaproteobacteria bacterium
TTGCTGTCGGCCCTTCCGTGCATCGCGTTTGATGGGGCAACGAGTGATGGGGCAAGGAGCGAGAACCGCCTTGTGCTTGCCCTGGCTCAAAACGCCGAAACGTCGGAAACCCCGGCCGCTCCCACCGCCGAAATGGACGCGGAAGAAGCCAGCCAGGAGACCCCCGCCGGCCAAGACGGTGTTGAAGGCGAGGAAGAAGCAGACGCGGAGGCTGCCCCCAACTATGGCCGCTTCCAAACGATCATGGAGCTTGTGGATGCCGGCGGCCCCATCATCATCATGCTGGCGGTCCTGTCGTTCATCTCCCTGGCGATTATCCTTGCCAAGATTGTCCAATTCTCCATCCTGCGGGTGAACAAACGGAACTTCATCCGGGGAACCGTCGATCTTGTCTGCGCGGGCAAGCTTGATGAGGCCATTGCGCAGGTTTCGGCCACGCCGGGCGTCGTGGCCCGTGTCATGGAAGCGGCCCTTAAGGGCAAGGCCCTTGGCCCCGAAGCCGAGGACATCGCGCGCGAAGAGGTGACCCGCGTCGCCCAGGCCAAGCTCGATGGTCTTGAATCCGGACTGACCTTCCTGAGACTGATCGCCACCATCAGCCCGCTGCTCGGTCTGCTCGGCACGGTTCTCGGCATGATCGAGGCCTTCCAGCAATTGCAGGGTGCGGGCGATCGGGTCGATCCGGCCATCCTGTCCGGCGGCATCTGGGAAGCGTTGCTGACGACCGCCGCGGGCCTTAGCGTCGCGATCCCGGCTGCCGCCTTTTACACGGCGCTGCAGCGCACCGTGGAGGTGACCGCACAGGCCATGGAAGATGCGGCCACCCAGTGCTTCACGGCGCCGCTCTATACGGCCGGGCCAGCACCTGCGCCGGCAATGGCCGTACCGCAGCCGGCTGCCTGACGACCGCCAGCCTTAACCGCCGGGGGTCCCCATGCGTCTGCGCCGCGCCAAATCAGCCGTCACGGTCCTGAACATCACACCCATGATCGATGTGGTGTTCATCCTCCTGGTCTTCTTCATGCTGGCGACCAATTTCGCCTATTTCCGCCTGATCCGGATCGAGACGCCGGAAGAGACCAAGGTGGTGGAGAAGTCCGATGCGGCCATCGTCATTTTGTTGAAGGAAGATGGCACCACCACCTTTGATGCCGAACCTGTACAGGGCGGCCGCCTTGCCGAAGCTGTCGCAGCGGTCCTGGAAATCGACCCGGGACGGACCTTCTTGATCCGGCCTGAACCCGGGGTCAGCCTCCAGCGCGCCATTGACGCGTTCGGCATTGCCCGAATGGCGGGCGCCCGGTCCCTGGCCTTCTCGCCGCCCCGTACGGATGGAGCAGCCCCATGAAGCTGGAGCGGCACAAGGAGGAAGAAGACCTCGTCAATATGACACCGCTGATCGATGTGGTGTTCATTCTGCTGATCTTTTTTATGCTTGCCGGTGCCATCAAGCGGCCACCCGTGGTCCCTGTGGAACCGCCCAAGTCCACCGCGGAAGAGGAAGGCGACGAAGGCAGCGTTGTGATTCTGATCGGGTCCAACGGGGAGTTGGCCTTTGACGGGCGCCCACTGACCTCGGACGCCGACCTTCTGAGCACCATCAGTTTCTACCTGACCTTCCAGCCGAATACGGAAGTTCAGCTCAAGGCCGATGCCGCCGTTGATGCCGCCCGCGTCATCGCGGTGATGGAACTCCTGCGCGAAGCCGGCGCACGATCCCTCGTCCTTTTGACGGTCGGGCAGGAATAAAGGGGGGCGGATCCGATGCTCAAGCGCCGCGCGAAAAAACCCGTCCGGCCAGCCCAGCTTCCCGTGACGGCGCCGCAGCCTCTGGGCGATACACGCAAATGGTCGCCCAGCCGCAGCCAATGGGCCTTGGCCATGACGGCCGCCATAGCGGTCCATGCAGCGGCAGCCGTGCCCTTTCTGACGCCGCCAGCGCCCCCCATTATCGGTGTGGGTCCAGGGGATCAGGGAGGCATCGCCATCGATCTGGGGCCGCCCCCTCCGCCAGCCCCGCCTGAACCGGAGCCTGAACCCGAGCCGGAACCGGAGCCCGAACCCGAGCCGGAAGAAGAGATCATTGAGGAAAAGTCTCCCGAAGCACCGCCGCCGGAGCCCCCGGAAGAGCCACGCGAGCAGCCCGCACCACCACCACCGCCTCCGCCACCGTCCCTGCCGCGAGATATCCAAACCGGTGGCGGCGGTGACCTGACGCTCAGTGAGTATATGACCCTTGCCGATTGGGTGCGGCAGTCCCGCCAGACCATTATCGGCGCCCTGCTTTACCCCCGGGAGGCCCGCCGGCAAGGCATTGTCGGTGAGGGACAGGTTGTCGTTACGGTGAACCGGCGCGGGCGCATCGAAGGGTGGGAACTGACCAAATCAACGGACAATCCGATCCTCGACGGTGCGATCAGGCGGGCCTTTCGGAGTGTGCGTCGGCTGCCACGGATTCCCGAAACGGTGCCCCATAACCGGCTGCGCTTTGTCGTGCCCATCCGCTTCGAGATCGTTTTCAATCAACAAGGGCGAGGCCGTTAAGGGCCGGGTGGCGGCATGATATGGGGTCGGAACCAGGTCTCGCTGCGGCAAAATAGAAAGAGGCAGCCCTGGACTTTCAAATGGGCTTCATCGGTTAGCTCAAGGCGTCCGCGATAGCTCTTGGCGTCTTCCGGATCAAACAGCCGGCCCCCGGCCCATCGCCGACCATCCCAGGCAAAGCCTGAGAGAATGGTCCGTCCCAAGAATTCCGGCCGCTTCCATGTCCAGACAATGCGGCCACACACCCGCGCCGCCTCTTCGCCGCATCGCTCGATCTCGACGATCGCTTTCGCGCCATGAGTCATCCAGCGACCGACCACGTCCTCGATCGCCGCCCCGGTGGGCAGCGTTTTATCCGTCGCCAAGGCCGTGCTGGCGCCGGGCGAGATCGGAGCGATCGCCAGCCATACCACGGCCAGTCCGATTGCCGGCCATCTCAACCCCATGATTTCGAATCCCTTTGCCCTCAACCAACCGCCCCCTTAGCAGCGGTGAGCATTGCGCGGAAGACTTGATATCCCGTTTTCCGTTCCGCGCCGCCGGACGTCGCGTAACAGGCGGTCCAGCGGCGATTTCTGTCCTCAAATTGTCATCGGCAGCTATTGTTACAAGCGGGTCATGGTGGCGACAGGGCCCTCAGATGGTCATCGCGGGGCAAGGATCAAAACGGGCGTTTCATACACGCCGTTAACCGCCTACCGTGACGCTGCGGTCGCGAAGGGACAAACGGGTCCGGATGGCCTGCGGGGCCGTATCCCATAGTGAAATATCCGCATGGCAGGGGGATCGGTGCACCTCGTACCGCAGCCGCTGAATGAGGGAGAGGCACCGTGACGGCATCATCAAAACTGAGGGCACCGAGACGACCCGTCTTTGGCATTGTGGCGGCCATCGGCCTTTTGCTTGCCGGTTTTGTGGCCTTCAACGCCTTGCGAAGCCTTAGACAGGCGCCCCAGGGACAGGCCATCGAGGACCGGGCGCCCTTGGTCGAGACCGTGGCGGCACAGCGCTATAACGGGCCGGTGCAGGTTTCGGGCCTTGGCTTCGTCCGCCCACGCGACCAAGTGACCCTCTCTGCGCGGATATCCGGCCAGGTGGTCTCTGTCAGTCCCACCCTGGAGCCCGGCGCCGCAGTCAGCGAAGGCGATGTATTGGTCACCCTCGATCAGCGTCCTTTTGAGGCGGTTCTGGAACAAGCCCGGGCCGACCGGGAGGCCGCCGAAGCCGATCTTGCGTTCACGCTGCAACAGATCGAACGCACACAGAGCCTGAAAAGCGGGGGCTTTGCCAGTGCCGAACGGCTTGACGACCTTGTCAGCCAACGCAACCGGATCCGGGCCCAGATCACGCGCCAGGACGCCCTGATCCGGGATCGGACTTTGGATCTTGAGTTCACCGAGATCAAAGCCCCCTTCACGGGCCGTGTGATCAGCAAGGCCGTGAGCGTGGGGGCGGTCGTTCAGCCGGGTACGGAGCTTGGCCGTCTTTATGCATCGGATGTCTTTGAAATCCCTGTTCCGCTCGACACCCGCGACGCGGCCCTGATCCCCGGCCTCTGGGATAGGTCGGCGGGAGCAGAAAATGCTGTCCCCACGACGGCCACGGTCACCGTGCGCTATGGTATTGGGCGCTATATCTGGGATGCCCAGGTGGTTCGCGCCGAGGCACGGATCGATGATCAGAGCCGGACCTTGGGTGTGCTCGTTGAGGTCACGGACCCTGACCGGCCTGGCCGTCCGGTTACGGACAGCGGCCAGGTCGCACCGCCCCTGCGGCCCGGCATGGTGGCGGAAGTGACCATTGAGGGTCAGCCCCTGCCCGGACAGCTCCGCCTGCCCCGCGATGCCCTGCGCATTGGCGGGCGCATCTGGATCATTGATGAGGAGAGCCGGCTGCGCATCCGCCCTGTACGGATTCTCGCAAGCGGAGGCGAAACGGTCACTGTCGCCGCGCCGGATCTGGAGCCTGGCACCGCCATCATCACAAGCCCGCTGGTCGGTGCCGTTGACGGCCTCAAGGTGCGCGTGCCGCGAGGCGCTGCGGCGACGCCCGGGATCGGCGGTACAGGAGAGTCGTCATGAACAACGCCATCGCTGGCATGGTCCGCAATGGCGTGGCCGCCAATCTTCTCATGATGTTCCTGATCGTGGCGGGCCTTCTCAGCGCGCTGACCATCAAACAAATGGTGTTTCCCGAATTCAGCCTTGATCAGGTAGAGGTGCGGGTCGATTACCCCGGCGCGCTGCCTGAAGAGGTGGAAGAGTCCATCATCAAGCGGATCGAAGAGCAGATCGAGGGTATTGACGGCATCAGCGAAATCCGGGCCACGGCGGCCGAAGGCATTGGCGTCGTCACCGTGGAATTCATTCGCGGCACGGAGATTCAGACCAAGCTTGACGAGATCAAGAGTGAAATCGACCGCGTTACCTCCTTTCCCGAAGACTCAGAAGAACCGCAGGTGTCCGAGCGGACCAACCGCAGCCGCGTGGTGGAAATCGCCCTCCATGGGGATGTGGACCCTCGGGTCCTGAAGGACCTGGCCGATGACGCAAAGGACGCCCTCGCCGCCCGGCCCAACATTTCCTTTGTCGATGTGCGGGGCACCCAACCCTATGAGGTTTCGATCGAGGTCTCCACGGACACCTTGCGCGCCTATGATCTCAGCCTGACCGACCTTGCCGAGATCGTGCGTGACAACAGCCTTGACCTGCCTGCCGGTGAGATCGAAACGGATGGTCAGGAGATCCTGGTCCGGACAGTGGGGCGGGCCCTGTCCGCGGCGGACTACGCGGATATCGTTGTCGTGACGGGCGCCGATGGCGCGACCGTGCGCTTGGGCGATATCGCCACCGTGATCGATGGGTTTGAAGATACAGACAAGGAGATCATCTTCAACGGTCAGCCCTCGGCCTATGTTCAGGTGTTCCGCATCGGCGAGGAGCGGGTCCTCGACGTTGTGGCCGAAGTGAAGGATTTTCTCGACACGGAGCTGCGACCGTCCCTGCCACCGGGGGTCTCGGCGACCCTGTGGCGCAACGACGCCGTTGAGTTCGAGGCCCGCATTGCGCTTTTGATCAAGAATGGTGCCATTGGCTTGTTGCTGGTCGTCACGGTGCTGACGCTGTTCCTCAACACACCACTGGCCTTCTGGGTGTCCGCGGGGATCTTTGTTGCCTTTGTCGGAGCCTTCGCCACCATGTCCGCGCTGGAGGTGTCCCTCAACCAGCTTTCCCTGTTCGGGTTCATCCTCGCCATCGGCATCGTCGTCGATGATGCCATCGTGGTGGGTGAGAACATCTATGCGGAACAACAAAAGGGGCGCGGGCCCGTTGAGGCGGCGACCCTCGGCGCCCAGCGCATCGCCCGGCCGGTGGTGTTCGCTGTTCTCACCACGGTTCTTGCATTCATTCCCCTGCTGTTCCTGCCCGGAACACTGGGCGCCTTTCTCGGCGACATTCCCGCCGTCGTGATTATGGTTCTGGCCCTGTCCCTGGTGGAAGCGCTTCTGGTGCTGCCGCGCCACCTCTCAAAGACCCATGGCAGCGAGGGCGGCGGCATTTTGAGTTTCCTCGACGTTCCGCGCCGAGCCATTGACCGCAGGCTGACGGCTTTCATTGAAGGCCCCTTGAGCAGCGCCGTGGCCTTTGCCATTCGCTATCCTTTCGTGACGCTGGCCGGTGGCATCGCCATCGCGCTGACCTGTTACGGCCTGCTCGCAGGCGGGCTTGTGCGCTTCGGCTTCGCACCGCGGGTCGAGGCAAGTTATGTGCAGGTGGGCGTGGAGTTGACCCCGGGCACCACGGCCGAGCGCACTCGGGCCGCGGGGGAAAGCATCCTTGACGCGGGGCTGGAGGCTTTGCGTGTGATCGAGGAAGAACAGGGTTTTGCGCCCGGATCCATGCTCAAGGCCACCTATCTGTCCGTCGGCGAGGGCACAGGGATTGGCGGCGGCGGCCCAGGCGGCGGTGCGATCTCCATTCCTCAAGCCAATGAGGCGACGATCCTCGTGGAGCTGACGGCCGCGCCGGAACGCACCTTCCCCACAACCCTCTTTGAGGCCGGATGGCGGGCGCGCATTCCGGACCTGCCCGGCGTGCGGAAGGTCACCTTAACATCGTCGTTCATCAGTGTTGGTGAGCCGGTGCAGGTGGAACTGTCATCGAGCGACACGGCCCAGCTCAATCAGGCAGTCGCGGCGGTCCAAGGGGAATTGCGCCGCCTGACGGGTGTGTTCGACGTGGCGACGGACCAACAACTCGGCCGCCAACAGGCCACCTTGTCCCTTCGTCCGATTGCCCGGGCCTATGGGCTGACCCTTGAAAGCGTGGCGCGCCAGGTGCGCGGCGCCTTTTTCGGAGCTGAAGCCCTCCGGGTGCAGAGGGACCGGGAGGAGGTCCGGATTTATGTCCGTCTGCCTGAGGAGGAACGGGACGCAATCGGAGACATCCGCGCCTTTCGGGTGCGCACGCCCTCGGGCGGTTTTGTGCCGCTCGACGAGGTGGCGCAGATCCGTCTTGAGGTCGGGCCGACAGCCATCAACCGGCGCGACGGCTTGCGAATCGTCACCGTGTCTGCCGATCTCGATATCAATGTCACCTCGGCGGCGGACGTGAATGGGTATCTTGCGGAGAATTTCTTCCCCGAGCTGACAAACCGGATTCCGGGCTTCACATGGCGGTTCGCCGGCGAGCAGGCCGAACAGGGCGAGGTTCTCTCGGTGCTGCTGCGCAATTTCCTCCTGGCTCTTTTTGGCATCTATACCTTGCTTGCCATTGCCTTTCGCTCCTATGTGCAGCCCTTCATTGTCATGAGCGCCATTCCGTTCGGCCTTGCCGGCGCGATCCTGGGCCATTTCGTGCTCGGCATCACCATGACCATTATCAGCATTTTCGGCGTGGTCGGATTGTCTGGGGTCATCATCAATGGCGCTTTAGTGCTGATCGATTTCATGAATGAGGCACGCGAAAAGGGGTTCGGTGCGGCCGAGGCCATCCTGGAGGGCTGCAAGGCGCGCTTCCGGCCCATCCTGCTGACCTCGCTGACAACCTTTTGCGGTGTCGGACCGCTGATCTTCGAGCCAGGCGTGCAGGCCCAGTTCCTCATTCCCCTCGCGGTCAGCATCGGTTTTGGGGTCTTGTTCGGCACGCCGATTTTCATGCTGATCGTGCCGGCCCTTGTCTCCTGGCAGTCCGGCGCCGCGCGCGCCCTCTCCCGGAGAGAGCCGGACTGATGCCCTGACGCTTTCCCCGTTCACAGGACGCTTGTCCCTTGCCACACTGGTCGGAAAAAAGCAGGGGCCAACCAGGGGAGCGTCCATGTCCGTTACTCGCGTGCTTATCGCCAATCGCGGCGAGATCGCCATTCGCATTGCGCGCACCTGCGCAGCGCTCGGCCTCGACAGTGTGGCCATCTATGCCGAGGACGACGCCCAGGCGCTCCATGCTTTGCGGGCGCAGGAAACCGTTGCCCTGCCCGGAGCGGGACCCGCGGCCTATCTCGATCGAGCGGCCGTTATCACCGCGGCGAAGCAGGCCGGATGTGATGCCGTCCATCCCGGCTATGGCTTTTTGAGCGAGCGCGCGGATTTCGCGGCGGCCTGCGGCGCGGGCGATCTCACCTTTATTGGACCGAGCCCGGAGACTTTGGCCCTGTTCGGCGACAAGGCACGGGCCCGGGGCCTCGCCTTTGACAGCGGGGTGCCGCTTCTGGCCGGCACCCATGAGGCGACATCCCTGGAAGAGGCCCAGGCCTTTCTCAATGCGCAAGGGCCCGGTGGGGCGATCATGCTGAAGGCCCTGGCGGGTGGCGGTGGCCGGGGCATCCGGCCCGTGCGCGCCGGCGAGGATCTGGCGAGCGCCTATGAACGCTGCCAGTCAGAAGCCAGGGCCGCCTTTGGCGACGGCGCGCTCTATGTGGAGCGGTTCCTGCCGCGGGCGCGCCATGTGGAGGTGCAGATCATCGGTGACGGGACCGGCGCGGTGACCCATTTGTGGGACCGGGACTGCACACTCCAACGGCGGCATCAGAAAATTGTGGAGATTGCCCCCGCCGTGGGCCTCGATAGCGCACTTCGCACGCGGATTATTGAGGCTGCCCAATCCCTGGCCGCTGAAGCAACCTATCGCGGCATCGGCACGTTGGAGTTCCTCGTGGACATGGAGCGCCGGCCGGACGCGCCAGATGCCTTTGCCTTTATGGAAGCCAATCCGCGGCTCCAGGTTGAGCACACCGTGACGGAAGCCGTGACGGGCGTCGATCTCGTGGCGGTCCAGATTGCCATTGCCGCGGGCCGGACCCTTGAAGAGCTTGGCCTGACCGACGAGACGCGGCCCGTGCCGCGGGGCATTGCCGTCCAAACCCGCCTGAACATGGAGACCATGGGCGCGGACGGCAGTGTCAAACCGACCGGCGGCACCTTGAGCCTGTTCGAGATGCCTTCGGGCCCGGGCATTCGGGTCGATGGCGCCGGCGCGGCCGGACTAACGCCCTCCCCGCGCTATGATTCACTCCTGGCCAAGATCATCACCCAGGGCCTTGATGGGGACCTGGACGGGGCCCTGCGCCGGGCCGAAGCGGCCCTGTCGGAAGCCCGGATCGCCGGCATTGCCACCAATCTTGAGTTCCTGCGCGCCCTGCTGCGCCACGCGGATGTGCGCGCCGGCCAGGTCACGACGGCGTTCATTGATGATCACAGTGCGGCGCTGGTCGCGGCTGCCGAGGCCCTGCCGCCCTCCCCCTTGCCCCATCCCGATGGTGCCGCGGCGGCGAGCCAAACTTTGGAGCTTGCCGAAGGCGCCGTCCCGTCCCCTCTTCAAGGCACGGTGGTGACCATCAGTGTGGAGAGCGGTGCCCATGTCACCCGGGGTCAGGAGCTGCTCATTCTCGATTCCATGAAGATGGAGCATGTGGTGGGCGCGCCGACATCGGGCATTGTCCGTGACGTGACAGTGAGCGCCGGGGATACGGTGCGCGAGGGGGAAGGCCTTCTGATCCTTGAAAGTGTGGCGGAGGCGGAGGAAACAACCACCCTGACCGTCGAAGAGGATCTGGACCGGATCCGCGCCGATCTGGAGGAAGTCCAGGCCCGCCACGCCATCGGCCTTGACGCGGCGCGGCCCGAAGCAGTGGCCAAACGCAAGTCCCGGGGTCACCGCACCGCGCGGGAGAATATCGAGGATCTGTGCGATCCGGACAGTTTCCTTGAATATGGCGCCCTCGCGATTGCTGCCCAAAGGCGCCGGCGCAGTGTGGACGATCTGATTGCCAACACGCCGGGGGACGGGCTTGTCGGCGGCATGGGGCGCATCAATGGCCATTGGTTCGGTGACGATGCCGCCCGCGCCATGGTCATTTCTTATGACTATATGGTCCTGGCGGGCACCCAGGGGGCCATGAACCACAAAAAGACCGACCGCCTTCTTCACCTGGCGGAGGAATGGCGCATTCCCATTATTCTGTTTGCGGAAGGCGGCGGCGGTCGGCCTGGCGATACGGATACGACGGCCGTTGCGGGCCTCGACGTGCCCACATTCCGCACCTTTGGCCGTCTGAGTGGGCTGATGCCACGGGTCGGGATTGCGGCGGGGCGCTGTTTTGCCGGTAACGCGGCCCTGTTCGGCTGCAGCGACGTGACCATCGCGACGGCGGAGTCCACCATCGGCATGGGCGGCCCGGCCATGATTGAGGGCGGCGGGCTGGGCGTGTTCAAGCCGGAGGAAGTCGGGCCCATTGATGTGCAATCGCGCAATGGTGTGGTCGATATCGCGGTGGAAGATGAGGCTGAGGCGGTAGCGGTCGCCAAGAAATATCTCTCCTATTTCCAGGGCCCCATACCGGATTGGTCCTGTGCGGATCAACGGCGCCTGCGCCACCTCGTACCCGAAAACCGCTTGCGGGTCTATGACATCCGCAAGGTGATCGAAACCCTGTGCGACACGGGCTCTGTGCTGGAGCTGCGGCCTCTGTTTGGCCCCGGCATGATCACTGCTTTCGTGCGCATTGAGGGTCACCCTTATGGTCTGATTGCGAACAATCCCCAACACCTGTCCGGCGCCATTGACAGTGATGGCGCGGACAAGGCGGCCCGGTTTCTGCAGTTGTGTGACGCGTTCGATCTGGGCGTGATCTCGCTGGTCGACACGCCAGGCATCATGGTTGGTCCCGATGCGGAGAAAACCGCCCTTGTACGCCATGCCTCCCGGCTGTTCGTGACCGCGGGCAGCCTCACCGTGCCGCTTTATTGCCTTGTGACCCGCAAGGGCTATGGCCTCGGCGCACAGACCATGACGGGGGGCAGCTTCCATGCGCCCGCGTTTCTGGCGTCCTGGCCCAGCGGCGAATTTGGCGGCATGGGTCTTGAGGGCGCCGTGCGGCTCGGCTATCGCCGCGAGCTTGAAGCCGAGACGGATCCCGTGGCCCAGCAGGCCCTCTATGACAAGCTCATCGCCCGGTACTACGCCCACGGAAAAGCCGTGAATATGGCGAGCGTCCTGGAGATCGATGCGGTCATCGACCCGGCCGAAAGCCGGCGCTGGATCACCGAGGCGAGGCGTGCCCTGCCCCCGCCGGCACCGCGGGATGGGAAGAAGCGCCCGCTGATTGATACGTGGTGAGAGAGGAGCGTTGATGCGGGGCGGGACGAAGATGCCCTCCAGCCTTGGACAATGACGCAGTTCAATGGTGCAGTAGAAGCCAAGACCGCAAAGAAGGACCATGCCATGACAACGCTCCCCCTGCCCGGCCAGTTCGCCATGTTCGAAACCAATGGGATCATGCTCCGGGCCCGGATTGCCGGGGATGGCCCGCCGGTGATCATGGTCCATGGCTTTCCGGAGTCCTGGTATTCCTGGCGCCATCAGATCGGCCCCATTGTCGAGGCGGGATTCACGGCCGTCGCGATTGACGTGCGCGGCTATGGCGACAGTTCCAAACCCTATGCGGTCGAAGACTACGACATGGAAAGCCTGACCGGCGATGTCGCGGGCTTGGTTGACGCGCTTGGGCGCGGACCGGCGGTTCTGATCGGACACGACTGGGGGGCGCCCATTGTCTGGAACACGGCGCTCGTGCACACCGACCGGATTCGCGCCGTAGCCGGATTGTCCGTCCCCTATACAGGCGTTCCGTTTGCCCCCTTTATCGATGTGGTGCGGGAGATCTTCACGAAGAAAGGCCTTTTCTTTTATCAGGTCTATTTCCAGGACGAAGGCATTCCGGAGGCCGAATTGGAGGCTGATGTTGCGGCCTCCTTGCGCAAATTCTATTTCGCGATCAGCGGAGATGCGCCAGACAGCGCCTGGCCCGCGGACAAGCCCCATGGGGCAGGACTGCTCGAGCGCCTGCCCGACCCGGATCCCTTCCCGGCCTGGCTGACGACGGAAGATCTTGCTTATTATGTGGGCGAGTTCAAACGCTCTGGCTTCCGGGGGCCGCTCAATCGTTATCGCAACCACCAGCGGGATTTTACCTGGCTGCAAGCTTTCCGAGAGCGGACCATCGACCAGCCGTCCCTGTTTATCGGTGGCACCCGGGACCCGGTGTTGAAGATGATCCCCGGCCTCGACCTCATTGCGGCCATGGGACCCCATATGAGCGACCTGCGCGGTATCACGCTCCTTGAAGGCTGCGGACACTGGACCCAACAGGAACGCCCCGGTGCCGTGAACGATCTCCTGATTCCCTGGCTGAGCGATCTATGAAGGACCCGTGCCTTGACGGGCCGTGGAACGCCTTCACAATCAATGGAAAAAGAAACGGTCCGAAGCGCCATTGCCCGCCCCATTGAGGAGGAAGCCATGTCCGACACCCCGACACCGACCGCCCCAGCGGCCGACGGTCTGACCCTGCTGGCCGAGGCCTTGGGGCCAAAGCTTGCCATCATTGATGACCGCCCTGACGGAACCGTCATCAAATGGACCTTTGCCGACCTTGAGGCAAACGCCAATCGCCTCGCCCATGTGTTGCAGCGCCATGGCGCCGTAAAGGGTACCAAGGTCATGGCCTGCGGCCAGAACTCCTGCTGGATCGTGGCCTTTGGCCATGCCTGCCGCAAAATCGGTGCGGTGTCCGTGCCCCTTAATTACCGCCTGACGCCCGAAGAGGCGGCGTATGTGGTGGACAATTCCGACTGCGAAGTGGCCCTTGTGGATGCCGAATTCGCAGGTCTGTTCCACACCCTGCGTCCCGAGGCCCCGAAGCTTCGCGCCGTCTTGATTTATGATGGCGAGCCCGGCCCGGACATGATCCGCGCTGAAGAGGCCCTTGAGGCAGCCCCGACCACGCCGCCGGCAACGGTTTCGGCAGATGGCGGCTCCACGATGATTTACACCTCCGGGACCACCGGTAAGCCGAAGGGGGCGGTGCGGCCGCGAGTCGGCGATCCCAACCTGATCGCCGCGCTGGTTGGTGAGCTGGGTTTCACCAATGACGACATCTATCTCACGACGGGTCCGCTTTATCATTCCGGGCCGAGCGGGCTTATGGCGATTGCCCAGATGCTCTCCAACACGGTGGTGCTCCAGCGCAAATTCGACGCGGAAGACTGGTTGCGCCTTGTGGACAAATATGCGGTGACCGCGACCTTCTCGGCCCCGACGCCGATCCGCCGCATCTGTCAGCTCCCCGAGGACGTGGCGAAAAAATATAATGTCAGCAGTATGCGGATCATGATCGCCAATGCGGCGCCCTGGTCCTTTGCCCTCAAGAAGCTCTATCTTGAGCGCTTCCCAGCCCATTCGCTGTTTGAGATTTATGGCTCGACCGAGCTGGGCATCAACACGGTGCTGCGGCCGGAGTTCCAGCTCGCAAAGCCTGGATCCTGTGGCCGACCCGCGCCAGGCGTGGAGATCGTGCTCTTTGACGAGGCTGGCAACAAGATCACCGAGCCCCATGTGCAGGGCGAGCTTTATGTGCGCAGCGCCAACACGTTCACCACATATTACAAGGCCCAGGAGAAATTCGAGGAGGACCGGCGGGGCGACTACCAAACCGTTGGCGATATCGCCTATTTCGATGAAGAGGGCTTTATCTTCATCTGTGACCGGAAGAAGGACATGATCATCTCCGGCGGGGTCAATATCTACCCGGCCGAGATTGAGGATGCCCTGGAGCACCATCCGGACATCATGGATGTGGCCGTGTTCGGCATTCCGGACGAAGAATGGGGCGAAGCGGTCCACGCCGTCGTCGTCGTTCGTCCCGGGGTGGATCTGCCGCCTGAAGCCATCCAGACCTTCGCCCGCGAGCATCTGGCCGGGTACAAGGTGCCTCGCTCGATTTCTTACATTGATGAAATTCCGCGGACCGGATCGGGCAAGACCCTCAAGCGCGACCTGCGCAAGCCCTTCTGGGACAACTACGACAAAGGTGTCGCCTGAGAGACGCATATGGGGCGGGCTGGTTCACACCGGCCCGCC
>CAYUYV010000011.1:0-21062 GCA_964449455.1 uncultured Alphaproteobacteria bacterium
CAAAGAATTCCGGGGCAGTGAAAGGGCTCTAACTCTTTGATTTATCGCGTTTTCGAACCGCAAAACCGCACACACTTTTGCTGAAAACGCTCTAGGAAATCCGCAGCAGCGTGTCGGCCTTGGCCAGGGCCGCTGACAGTTGTTCCGGCACGAAGGGTTTCATCAGAACCTCGACAACACCGCGCTTGCGCAGTGCCTGTATCACCTCTGGGCCGCCGTGCGCCGTCATTGCGATCACGGGAATGGGGCGATCGAAACGGGCAATGCAATCCATGACCGTCAGGCCGCCCATGCCATCCATGCGCAGATCGAGGAGCACTGACATCAGACTAAGCCCGTCTTCGCGGCTGAGAAAGGCTGGCCCTGAGGCATAGGTCTTGACGATATTGCCGTGGGCGGACAAAAGTATCTTGAGGGAGTCCCTCACGCTCGCATCGTCATCAATGATGACAATAGGGTACGCGCTTCTCATGGCCGACCCTTATCCTCTGGCTGAAAGGGCAGTGTAATGACGAAGCAGGTCTGAGGGCGGCTTGGATCGAGCCGCATGGTGCCACCATGGGCCTCAATGATGGTGCGGCTCAAGGCAAGGCCAATCCCCATCCCATCGGCTTTTGTGGACACGAAAGGCTCATAGAGGCGGTCTGCCACCGCCGGATCAATGCCTGGACCGGAATCCTGGATCCGAACTTCGACCGAGCCGGTGCGGGCTTCCGGCGAGGCTTTCGTGCTCGCGAGTTCCACCCGGATCGATGGGTCCGGTGTGTCGGACATCGCCTCGACCGCGTTACGCACGATGTTGAAAAAAACCTGCGAGAGTTGAATGCGGTCACCAAGGACGCCCGGAATGGAGTCATCAAGGTTCCAGGACACTCTAATGTCCTTAGAAAGCTGCAGCGGGATCGAAAGGGGCACCGTTTCCTTCAGCACGGACGCCATATCCACGGTGCGCAATTCGGCTGGCCGACGTTTCACCAGTGCGCGCATGTGGTGGACGAGTTGTCCGGCCCGTCTGGACTGAGCGGAGATCTCTGCGGCGAGGGACCGGGCCTGCTCATGGGAGGAGGCATTGGGCGGCTGGTCGAGCACCACGCGGCAGGCTTCCGCAAAATTAATCAGTGCCGTGAGGGGCTGATTGAGTTCATGGCTGATGGAACTGGCGATTTCGGCCATGCCCATCAGACGGGAGCCGTTGACAAGCTGCTGGCGCATGGCATCGCGCTGGGCCTCAACTTCGCGCATGGCGGCCCGAACCTGGGCTTCGCGTTCGACGGCCTGGCCTGCCTCCAGAACCTGACACAGTCGATTTGCAAGCTCCACGTCTTCGGCCGTGAATGGGGCGAATTGTTCTTCGATCGTCTCTGTCCAGACTTGGAAAGACCGGCGGGGTCCGATGCGCGGTTGCCCGTTGGCATCCACTGTAATGTCCTTGTCCGACGGATTGCCGGCCCATCGCACCTTGGAGACCTGCGAATTGCGAAAGATCGCCAGATGATTCTGCGTATCCGTACCAAACCGCAGCAGGAGGCCCCCGCGGCAGACATGCTTCTGGTCCTTGGGGCGGGCGATGTTTGTTCCGAAATCAACCGTGGTGGCTGATGGCGGGGCCGACCTTGTCGCTGGAAGTGCGGTGGTGATGTCGAGCTGTTCAGGTGCATTGTGGCTGATCCGATCGCCATTCAACCGGCCAATCACGCCATCGGCGTGCAGCAAGGTGCAGATCCGGGCCATGTGACGCTCGGCAACGTTCCGCACGGTTTCATTCCCCAGGTCCTTCATGATGCCGTCGATCAGGTCCTGGGCCTCGACAAAACGGCTCAGCCGGCTGTTGGCGCGAAAATGTCCAATCTGGGCGGCCAGCATCTTGCCCGCCATTTCGCAGAACATGAGTGTCTGTGAGGGGACGAAAAAGGGCTGGCGATGGTGGCAAGCGATCAGGCCCCAGAGCGCATTGTCGACAATGATGGAGATCGACATGCTGGCGCCCACGCCCATATTGCGCAAATACTGAAGATGAACCGGCGAGACCGCACGCAGTTTCGCGAAGCTGAGATCGAGCGCTTCATCGCTCTGCGCGTGGCAGGCTGGCAAAACCGGGACGACTGGCGCGTTCACGTCAGTGATCGAGCGACTGAGGTTGGACAGATAGGCGGCCCGGGCCTGTGGCGGAATATCGGTGGCCGGATAGTGCAGGTGCAGATAGCGGTCGGGAAGATCGGTATCCTCCGCAATGACCTCTCCATGGTAGCTTTCATCGAAGCGGTAGACCATGGCCCGATCAAAGCCTGTGAAGGTTCGTACCGTCCTCGTGACTCGGGCGCACAGACGGTCGAGGTCGCGCTCCTGTCGCATGCTGTCGATTATGTCGTGGCGCTGGCGCGAGCCGAGGACGGGATTGATTTCCTCCCCCGGCATCTTGAAGAACTCGACAATCATCTTGCCCCGGTTCTCATGGGCCATTGTGTGAAAACGCCGCGGCCGGCCCTTGGGCTGGACGACATCGCAGGGCCATGGCCGGAAGACATCCGGCTCCATCGGATCCAGAATAATCTGGTCAAAGAGGCTGGTCTGGCGCTTGCCGAGCAGATGTTCCAGGGATTGGCCGATCAGGTCGGCGGGCGCATGGCCAAGCACCGTGCCGCAATTGGCGCTGGCATGGCTGATGGTTTCGCTCGCGCTGTCGAGGGCGATCAGGGCGCCATGGCTTTGGACGCCGCCGACAAGATGGATTGGTTCGCGATCACATTCGGAAAACGACAAGGTTTGATCAGCCAAATCGGCACCTGTTGCTGGATCATCGGCCAAGACTGCCCGAGCTAAGCCCTAAAGCGTACCCGCCCTGTTTCTTTTTGTGGGCCCGGTCTCTTTTTGTGTGAATGTACGGAATTCGTAAAGGGCTTGAAATCCCACGCACGCCTGAGTGCGCGGCGGGTCCGCACAAGATGAAAGAGTGAAGGCTACACCATTCGGCGTAGACAATGTGGCATCTAAGGGCGGACTTGATCCGCCGTATTTGACCTAAGACAATTGGATAGGAAAAGGGCTCTGTCAGGAAAGCCCTCACCCCAGGAATGCCACCGTTTCGCACCGACCGCCAGCTGGCCACGTCCGGTCCGCGCTGGATTGCCCTCGCCTGAGCGTTGGCGACGATCGAAGGAAATCTCTATGTCGAGAACGAGCCGCAATCTGTTCCTCATTGTGGTCTGCACGATCATCGTTGCCGCCGTTGCCTTGGGCGTCTTGCGATTTGTCAGCCAGGAGCCCCCGGTCGCCCGGCGCGGCGCACCGTCCGTACCGGTTCGTGTTGCCGCCGTTACGGTGACGGAGTTTGCCGACCGGATCGAGGCGCTGGGCACGGCCGTTGCCAATGAGTCCGTGACGATCACGGCCCAGGTCACGGACACGGTGAACGCGATCAAATTTGAAGACGGCCAGGTCGTGGTTGCGGGCGATATCCTGGTGGAACTGACGGATACGGAGGAGGGCGCCGATCTTGAGGCCGCGCGGGCGTCTCTTTTGGAGGCCGAGCTCCAATATGAGCGCGCCGTCGATCTTGTTGACCGCGGAACCGCCACCCAGTCCCGCCTGGACACGGCCCTGTCGGAGCGCAATCAGGCCCGGGCCAGGGTGCGCGCCATTGAGGCACGCCTTGCCGACCGTCTGGTGCGGGCTCCCTTTGCAGGCATTCTGGGTCTGCGGGCCGTCAGCCCGGGAACCCTTGTGACACCGGGAACGGTTATCACCACTTTGGACGATATTGATCCGGTTAAGCTCGATTTTTCAGTGCCTGAGACATTCTTTTCGGCAGTGCGTGCCGGGCTGACCATTCAGGCCCTTAGCGATGCCTATCCGGGCGAAGCTTTCCAGGGTCAGATCACGGCGGTTGATACGCGGATCGATCCGGAGACCCGTTCCGTTGTGGCCCGGGCCATTATTCCCAATGCGGATCTGCGCCTGCGTCCGGGCATGTTGATGCGGGTGGAGATTATCAAGAACCGGCGCGAGTCCATGACCGTTCCGGAGGCGGCTCTGGTGCCACTCGACACAAGAGTCTTCGTCTACAAACTCAGCAACGAAGAAACGGCAGAGCGGGTGCAGATCCAGACCGGAGCCCGGCGACCCGGCGAGGTCGAGGTCCTGTCCGGTCTTGATATTGGAGATCAGATCATTGTTGCCGGCACCAATCGAATCCGCCCGGGACAGCCGGTTACGGTTCAAGAAGCCGGGGCGGCAACCCGGCAAGTGACGGACTGATCTGGTCGCGGGCCAGCGCCGCCCTTGTGCGCTGGCCTTTGAATGCTTCATCGCGGCATGCCGGCATCACGGGGCGCCAAAGCGGAATTCGGTTGGGGAACGACCATGCTTCTTTCAGACATCTCGGTGAAACGCCCGGTCTTCGCCACCGTGTGCAGCATTCTGCTCGTGGCGCTGGGCCTCCTGTCCTTTCAGACACTGCCACTGCGCGAGCTGCCTGATATTGATCCGCCGATTGTGGGGATCAGTACGAGTTATCGCGGTGCCTCTGCCGATATCATTGACACACGAATCACCCAGATCCTGGAGGATCTGATCAGCGGCATTGAAGGCATTGAGGAGATTGAGTCCGTCAGCCGCGATGGCCAGTCCGACATCACCATCACCTTCAGCCTGAACCGGAACATCGACAACGCCGCGAATGACGTGCGCAGCGCGATTTCCCGCGTCGTCGACGATCTGCCGGAGGAATCAGACCCCCCGGAAGTCGCGAAGGTGGACTCCGACGCCCAGCCGATCATGTGGTTCAATCTAGCCTCGGACAATATGAACCGCCTGGAGCTGACGGATTTCGCCGAGCGCTACATTGTGGACCGCATGTCCGTGGTGGAGGGTGTGGCCCGTGTCCAGGTGGGCGGCGCACAGCGTTATGCCATGCGGATCTGGATTGACCGGTCTCTGCTTGCAGCGCGCAATTTGACGGTCAGCGATGTCGCCACTGCTCTGCGTGCGGAAAATGTGGAGCTGCCTGCGGGCCGGATCGAAAGCGCCGACCGCCAATTCACGGTGCGGGTGGACCGCGCCTATCAGTCGCCGGAAGAATTCGGTGGTCTCGTGCTTGCCAAAGGCGATGACGGCTACCTGATCCGCTTGCGGGATGTGGCGCGGGTTGAACAGGGGCCTGCGGAAAAGCGCAGCGACTTCCAGGGCAACGGCCAGCCCATGGTCGGCCTTGGAATCGTCCGCCAGTCGACGGCCAATACGCTGGATGTGGCCCGCGGCGCCCGGGCCGAGATCAACCGCATTCGGACGACCTTGCCCGACGGGACCTTCCTTTTTGACAGCTATGACAGCTCCATCTTTGTCGATGCGGCTGTCAACGAGGTCTACCGCACCCTGCTGATTGCGATCGGTCTCGTGGTGCTCGTGATCTATTTCTTCCTGGGTTCAGCGCGGGCGGCGCTCATCCCGGCCGTGACCGTTCCGGTGTCCCTGGTCGCCACCTTCATGGTGCTCGCGGCTTTCGGACTGTCGATCAATCTGCTCACGCTGCTTGCTTTGGTGTTGTCCATTGGCCTTGTGGTCGATGATTCCATCGTGGTGCTGGAAAATGTTCAGCGCCGGGTTGATATGGGTGAGCCGCCCTTGGTGGCTGCCTTTAGGGGGACGCGGCAGGTGGGCTTTGCGGTGATCGCCACGACCCTTGTGATCATCTCCGTGTTTCTGCCCATCGCGTTCCTGACGGGGAATGTGGGCCGGCTGTTCAGCGAGCTGGCCGTGGCCGTTGCGGCGGCCGTTGCCTTTTCCAGCTTCGTGGCCCTGACCTTGTCGGCCATGCTGTGCTCCAAGCTGCTCGTTCCCGGAGCCAACCAGTCTGGTGTGGCGCGGTTTGTGGGCCGGATGATGGATGGGCTGACCAAGGCCTATACAGACTCCCTTGAAACCCTGCTGCGCCGCCCGGTGCTTGTTGGGATCAGTATTGTGATCATCACGGCGCTTGGCCACGGGCTGTATCGGATTGTGCCCAATGAACTGGCGCCGGCGGAAGACCGGGGCTCCTTCTTCATCAGTGTGCGTGGTCCTGAAGGCGCCAGCTACTCGAACACCCTCCAAACCATGCGCAAGATCGAAGAGGTTCTGCTGCCCTATCTGGAGACCGGGGAGGCCAACCGGATCCTGGTCCGCACCCCCGGCGGCTTTGGCTCAAGCGAGGAATTCAACACGGGCACGGGCGTGTTCAACATGACCCTGTGGGAAGAGCGGGCGCGCAGTGGCCTCATCGTCCTTAACGAGGTGCGGCGGAAGCTGGCGGCCATTCCCGATGCCCAGATCATCCCCATCATGCCCCAGGGTTTCGGCCGGGGGTCGCGCGGCCAGCAGGTCCAGTTCGTGGTCGGAGGAACAAACTACGAGGAACTGGCAGACTGGCGCGACATTATGATCGATCGCATTGCCGAATATCCGGGTCTTGTGAATGTGGATGCGGATCTGCGCGAAACCCAGCCCCAGCTTAAGGTTCAGATCGATCTGGCCCGCGCGGCGGATCTCGGCGTCTCCATTGCCGAAATCGGCGGGGCCCTGGAGACCATGCTGGGGGGCCGGGTGGTGACCTCCTACATCGACAGCGGCGAAGAATATGACGTGATCATTCAAGGGGAGGACGATGACCAGCGCCGACCTGACGATCTGACCAATATTTTCGTGCGCTCTGGGCGATCCGGAGAGTTGATCCCCTTGTCAAATCTCGTGCGCTTCACCGAAATCGCCGACCCGGCGCGCCTTAATCGCTACAATCGCTTGAGGGCCGTGACCATTAGTGCCAGCCTCGCCCCCGGGACGACCCTCGGCGAAGCGCTTGCCTTCCTTGAGGATACGGCGCGGGAGACCCTGCCGGACGTGGCCCAGATCGACTACAAAGGGCAATCCCGGGAGTACAAGCAGTCGAGTTCCTCGCTGGCTTTCACCTTCGGCATGGCCTTGCTCATCGTGTTCTTGGTGCTCGCTGCCCAGTTCGAGAGTTTCATCCACCCCTTCGTCATTATGCTGACGGTACCGATCGCGGTCACCGGGGGGCTCTACGGTCTTTTCATGGTCGGCAGCAGCCTGAATATCTACAGCCAGATCGGGGTCGTGATCCTGGTGGGGCTGGCGGCCAAGAACGGCATCCTGGTCGTGGAATTCGCCAACCAGCTTCGCGATGCGGGGCTTGGCGTGCAGGAAGCCGTGCGCCGGGCTGCGGGGACCCGCTTCCGGCCCATCGTGATGACGGGTCTTTCCACCGCGTTTGGCGCCATGCCCCTGGTCCTGGCCGATGGGGCGGGCTCGGCGAGCCGCATCACCATTGGCATCGTCATCGTGGCCGGGGTCGCGTTTGCCACCCTGTTGACGCTCTTCGTTGTGCCGGTTTTCTACCAGGTGCTGGCTCCATTCACCCGGCCGCCGGGCGATGTGGCCCGTGAACTGGAGGCCTCGGAGCATAACAATGGCACCGTCCAGCCCGACCATGCCCATTAGGGGCGCTCTGCCATAAGGCCCTTGCCCTTCGATCCATCATATCGCCTGTCAGCCGATCTTTTGTCGGCGTGCGGCGCTTGACCGGATTTGCCGGATGGTTCCATGGTCCCGCGTCGAACCCGGTTCCGTCCGCCCATGGACGCTGCCGGCCCCTTGAGGAGGATCGAAATGGCTGCAGAGGGTGCAGGCTATCCCAAATTCGCCAATGATGAGGGCGTGGCCGAAATCCGGATCGGCGCCCGGGAATTTGAATGCATTGGCGCCCGGCCGCCCCATGACCATCCCCATATCTATTTGGACATGGGCGATGAAACGGTCATCGTGTGCCCTTATTGCGGGACGCGCTATGTCTACGACCCGGCACTGGGTCGCCTGGAGTCGGTACCAGCGTCCGCCCGTTTCGAAGACGCTGAGCTGCCGCTCACTGGCGAGCTGCAAGCCGGCGCCGCGTGAGCGGTCCGCTGGACCGAAATGTGCAGGGTCAAAGGACCAGCAATGCGTATGGGAGGTTATGGGGTGATGAGGGCAAGGGCACTGACCACCACCCGCCCGCTGGGCGCGGTGTTCGCACCGGCAGCCGCCATCCTCATGGTCGCGGCATTGGGCCTTGCCGCCTGCGGCGGTCCAGCCAAGCCGAAACGGGGTGGCGGTCTTTCGACGGCAGATGTATTCCAGCGTGCCCTTGTCGCGAAGGAAGCCGGCAAATGTGATCAGGCCATCCCTGACTTCGAGCGCCTGGCCCGCATTGGACGGGGCTGGGAACTCGCGCAGGTCTATCTCGCCCAATGCCTTATCGAGCAGGGCCGCAACCAGGGTGGCAGCCTCGCCCAGGCAAGCTATGCCGAAGCCCTGAACTGGCTTGAGCCAGCCGCCCAGTCCAATGAAAGCGAGGCCCAGGTTCTTCTCGCGAGCGTCTATCTGGATGGGCTGGGGCGTCCGCGCGATGTGGTGGAGGCCGGCAAATGGTACATGCTGTCCCGCAAATCCGCCATTGAAGGCATCAATGACGGGCCCAAGGCCATCGGCCAGCGCCTGGAAGCGACCTTGAGTCCCGCCGAATGGGAGCTGGCCCGCGCGCGCGCTCAGACGTGGACGCCGGACTACCAGGCCGTCAATGCGGCTGCCCTGCCCAGAGGCGGCCGGCGGGGGCCCGAAGAAGGCCAGGACGCAGGGCGTTCTGGCCGCCGCAGACCACCGGGCCGACTGGAAGAACCGCCCGCGTAAACGGTGCGTATCTGATAGGTTACCCAAGCTAAGTCCATTGCCCCGCGGGGCTCGTAGGTATTTTACTGGAGATTAGGCGTTCCGGGCGTTGATGGAACGCAGGCGTCACCCGCTTGGGCGTGCTCGTTCCATCAGGAGGCATGTCCCCTTTGCACGGTGGCCGGATAGGGGAGGATTGGCGTGCTCTACTTCGTTTTCGTTTTGGCGGTGCTTCTGGGCGTGGAGCTCATCCGCCGAATCCCGAGCCAGCTGCACACGCCGCTCATGTCCGCTTCCAATGCCATTTCAGGCATCACGCTGGTGGGCGGGGTGCTTGCGGCAGGCTCCGAAGGGCTGCTCGCCGTCATTCTGGGAACGGCGGCTGTGTTCTGCGCCACCGTGAACGTCATCGGCGGTTACTTCGTGACCGACCGCATGCTCGGCATGTTCAAAGCCGGTGACAAGGGAGGCGCGAAATGAGTTCGGCCGTCAGTCTCGAAGCGCTCCTGACCCTTTCTGTGGTGGACGCCGCTTATATCACGGCAACGCTGTTTTTCATTCTGGGCCTCAAATTGCTCGGCAATCGGGAGACCGCCCGGCTCGGCAACTGGGTGTCCGCCTTTGGCATGTTTGTCGCTGTCGTTACCACCGTTGCCGTCGGCGGGCTAAACCTGACCTGGATTGCCGTCGGGCTGATCGCGGGGACTGCGGTCGGCGTTCTGCTTGCGACGCGCGTTCAAATGACGTCGATGCCGGAACTGGTGGCCCTGTTCAACGGTCTTGGCGGCGCGGCGAGCTTGCTCGTCGGTGTCGCGGAATATCTGCGCAATGACCAACTGACCGGCGTTGTGGCCTTTGCCATCGGCCTTGCGATCCTGATCGGTGGTCTGTCCTTCACGGGCAGCCTTATCGCATTTGGCAAGCTGGCCGAGCGCTTGCCAGGGCGGCCGATCATCTTCCCGCTGCAGCTCGCGACAAGCGCGGGGATCTTGATCCTTGGCCTGCTGCTGGTGGTCGTGTTTACCGTGATGCCGGAGCTGCGCTTTGAGACCGTGGTCGCCTTGAGCGCCGTGTCCCTGTTCCTGGGTGTGCTTGCCGTTATACGCATTGGCGGCGCCGACATGCCGATCGTCGTGTCCCTGCTCAATTCCTATTCGGGTATCGCTGCCAGCATGGCCGGCTTTGCACTCGCGAATACGGTTCTGGTGGTCACCGGTGCCCTGGTCGGCGCCAGCGGCCTGATCCTGACGCGGATCATGTGTAAGGCCATGAACCGGTCGCTGCCAAATGTGCTGTTCGGTGGTCTTGGCGCCCCTGTCGCTTCGTCGGGCGCGGTGGAGATCGAGGGCGAGGTCAAGCCCATGCCCGTGTCGGACGCCTATTACGTGCTGGAAGCGGCACGCAATGTGGTGTTCATCCCGGGCTACGGTATGGCCGTGGCGCAAGCCCAGCACGCGGTGAAGGAACTTGCCGATCTCATTGAGAAGAATGGCGCGCAGGTGCGGTACTGCATTCACCCTGTCGCCGGGCGGATGCCGGGGCACATGAATGTGCTGCTCGCCGAAGCCAGCGTTCCTTATGAGCAGCTTGTTGAGCCCCAGGACGTGAACCCGACCATGGAAACCGTGGATGTGGCGATCGTGATTGGTGCCAATGACGTGGTGAACCCGGCCGCCAAGGAAGACAAGGGCAGCCCCCTTTACGGCATGCCCATCATCGATGCGGCGGGGGCCAAGACGGTTTTTGTCTTGAAGCGGTCCATGAACCCGGGCTTCTCAGGCGTTGAGAATGCTCTGTTCTACAAGCCCAATAGCTACATGGTCTTTGGTGACGCAAAGTCGACCCTGACCACGCTCGCCTCCGAGTTCAAAGACACGGACTGAGTGCGACCCGGTGGCGTGGTTCCGCAGGGGACCGCGCCACCGCACCCATCTTCCTATTGCCGCCGCAATCTCTGATCACGCTTCGGGACTGTCTTTGTGGTTCAGGAGCCTTGGGATGGCACGATGGGTTAAGGCGCGAATACTGATCGTTTCGGCGGTGTTTTTGCTCGTTGGTTGTTCAAGCTTTGACTGGCGCCGCGCCGGGGAAGACATGGTTCAGAACGCCTGCGACGATGCATCAAACTGCAGCGTCGTTTGCCCAGACGGCACCGTGACGGATCCAACCTTCCCCCGATGCGAAGACCCGATTATCGCGGAAGGCCGATCGAGCGCACCCTAATCCGGGCGCCGGCGTTAATTCCGAACCCGGGCGTCAATTGACGCCGCGAAGCGCCCCGTCACCGTGGTCCATTCCTTGCGCACAGGTGACGGTCTTGATCCGATGGCAGAACGACCCGGTACAGATCGGCCCGCCTTTGATGGACTGTGTGGGAGGGGCGCTGCGCTGCACCGTGTAGTCCACGGCCTCTCCCAGGCCCTGACGCGCGCAGAACGCGCCAGCAACAGGCCATCCGCATTCGAACCCTTCATTCAGGCACAGGTCGAGACCCGGAGACGCTGCGGATGCATCCTGATCGGTTTGCGCGGCGGTTTCCTCTTGCGATGCCGGCATGAGAATGGGCGTGTCCTGTGTCATGGCGATGTCGGTAAAAACGCGGGTTCCCCGGGTCTGCGCCCCGGACTTAATGCCGGACACGCAGCATTTTGAGGCCCAGGCGGGAACCAATGTGTCCTGGAGCCAGCAATGGGCTTGGCCTTCAGGTTCAGGCGGCCGGTAATAGGTGAATGCGCGGCACTGGTCGTCCTCGGCACAGGCTTGGCGGCACAGCTCCGGGTCCTGCTCCACATCTCGCAGCACTTTGTAGACCGATCCCTGACGCTCCAGATCCTCGACAAAACTCACCTCCTCGGCCCAGGCCGTCGTAAGGCCGGCTAGTAGGACGAGGCTTCCCAAGACACACAGAACGGGTTTCACGCTGATCACTCCCATGCAGAACGCGCGATCGGTCGGAACACGGGAGCGTTCCGACCATGCAGTGAATTCGGCCGTGGAGATGCCGTGCGATTGCGCCGATCCCAAGGCGGTCCAGTGACGTGGACCGGTGACGTGGACCGTCCTGGGCAGAGGCGGTGTTCACTCGTGGTGGTCGTCAACACCGGGCCGTGGGCGGCGGATCTTGTCCGAAAAGAACAGGGTGTTCAGGAACAGTTTGGCCGTTCCCAAAAAGGTCGCCCGAAAGTTCAGATTGTCCGTCATGATCACAACGGCGCCACTGCCATAGCGCTCGGCGACCATCATGGGTGTGCCCCTAATCTGGGCAACCCGCTTGTGTGATGCGTAGCCTGACAGGAGTGGTTTTTCCGCATACCGCACGACGGTGGCGAAGGGATTTTTCGGCTGGTCAAGTACGACGGTCGTGTTGCGATGGCTTGCGATGGCGCGGCTGTTGTAGCCGAAACCAAGCGGATGGGTAATATCCAGGTCTCCGCCGAAAATGGCTCCGCCAATCACATGCTCCGCATTACGCTGGTCGAGTTCGGCATAGTCGAAACGGGCGGGCCCGGCGTCTTCCTTGTCCTCCGGTGCGCCTTGTGGCTTCTCCGCCGTTTTCTCCTCACCTTTGCGCTTCTCCTGTTTCAGAAACGTGTCCTGAACAGTCTTGGACAGACCACGGGCCGCGATCAGCACACCTCCATCCTTGCGGATCCAATCGCGGAGCAAATTCAGCTCCAGTTTAGGCAAGTCCAGCCGGCCACCGGCGAGGATGATGTGGGTGTAGCGTGACCAGTCGATGTTTTGAATGGTCGCGGCATCGCGCAGCGTGACCGGGATCTCCATGCGATGATCCAGCAGGTGCCAGACTTCGCCCAAGTCATAGCGGGCCAGGTTGCTTGCGGACGACCCGCCTTCCGTGTAAAGCAGCAGCACTTCCGGCTTTTTCAGGGGGCTGAAGGAAACCGGTGCGCCAAGGTCCCGGCCCGGCTCCACGGACACACCGCTGATCACGGCATGGACTGGGATGCCATCCAGCGCCGCCATTTGGGAAACAAGGCCATAGATCTTCTCCCGAGATACGGTCTGGCGATCAAAGGGCACGAAGATGGAGCCGCGCCCGAAAGCAACTTGACCTTCCGTGGTCTCGACGGTCACCGGCACGAAGGCGGCGCGCACCAGAATATCCGCGTCCAGAAGTCGATAGAGGGCCCGCGGTGCATAAAAATGGGACCAGTCGAACATATAGCCATAGCTGGCCTTTGGCGGGGTGGGAGGAACGGGCGTTTCGTCCTCGCGGACATCCGGACCCAGAAGAGCCGTACTGTACACACTGCGGGTCAGGGGTTCATGGCGTAGGCCATACGCAAGGGGCAGGGTCCATCCGGACACGTCGTAGAATACGGGATCGGCAAATTCGAGCACGGGCTCCATGATGCCCTTGATCAGCCGATACTGGGCCTGGGACAAGGACACGACCACGGCTTCACCGCCCTTGAAGGTGTGATCGCCAATGGCAAGGTCACGGCTGAGCCGGTGTGCGCGAATGTCATGGCGCACCAGGAGGTCGACAAATTTGGCCAGCCGGACCGGATCGCCTGGCGCATCGAACACATAGCCTCGGGTGTCGTCCTTGCGGGCGAGACGTTCGGCCCCTTCAATGAACGCCCGGCGATAGGCTTTGAGCGCCTGGGCTTCCCCGAAAGCACCTTCAATTGTTGCAAGGCTTGTGCGGAAATGGGTGCGGATATTGTCCGCATACGTGCGCAGCCCGTTAATGCTCTCGACCTGACCGCCCCGTGCGGCACCAGCTTCAAAGAGAAAGCCGATTGAGCCCTGGACATGGGGATAGGTTGAGCCTTTGCCAATGTAATAATTGTCGAAACGCTCCTCGTTGAAGAAGAGCTTAGCCTCGCTGTCCATGAAGCGCCGGTGATAGCCCGCCAAGGTGATCATCAGCTCCCGGGAACGGGCCGGGATCAACGGATTGAAGCGCGTCGGGGTCCCCGGGTGGAAATAATATGTGGCGTCCGTCCCCATCTCGTGGAAATCGGCGGCCACATGGGGCTTCCAGCGCTGCCAGGAACCGGTCCAGGCCTGGGCTTCAGGTTGGGTCAGCAAAAGCCATTGGCGATTGAGATCAAAGCCGTAATGGTTGGTCCGGGCACTGATCCACAGATTGTGCTGGGCATGATCGCGGCTGGTGACGGGAACCTTGCCGCCCCAGCGTTCCACATGGTCGATCCGCCTTGCATGGCCGTCCGGATTGAGCACGGCGACCGACAGGATGATGGAGCCTTTCAGGAGGGCATCCATATCTGGCCCTTGGGCGGCGGCCAGGTGATAGAGCGTTGGAATGACGGCATCCATGCCGGAAGACTCGGCTCCGTGTACGCCGTAACTGATCCAGGTGACGACAGGCAGGTCCGGGTCGGCCGGCTTCGCCAGATGGGCCTGGCGCAGCTCCTCCAGGCGCGCCTGGTTTTCCGGGGCCGTGGCGGCGATGAGCAGGATGGGGCGCCCTTCATGGGTCCGGCCAATGGTCTCGACAGACAGGCGCGGCGAGGCATCCGCCAGCTCTTCGATATATTGAACCATCGCGCCGTGGCGGACAGGCCACTCCCCAAGGCCGTATCCTAAAAACGCATCGGGTGTCTTGATGGCCGGGTCATAGGCCACTTCGGGAATCAAGAAGTAATCGAGAGGTTCTGCCTGGGCGGACGGCAGGGGCAGGAGGCTTGCGACAAGGATGGCAAGGAGTCCACAAAACGGGACCTGAAAGCCATGCCTTGTGCCTTTGACGCCTGTCCGGATGCGGTGCGGTTTCATGGGTCGCCTCCCTTCGCCATTTGTGTGTAAGGCACAATATCATGGGCGAGACGGCGGTGAAGGGCGGGCGCAGTCTCCGGTCCTGACGTGGTGGCGGGCCGGTGGAGTGGAGCGAGGGAGGAGCGGGTGGCGCGGGACCCGGACTGGCGGCGCGAGATCGGAGGCGGAAGCGACAGCCCGGATGGTGGCTGGGCGCGGCGCCGCGGTCTGTGGGCGGGCGCCGGTCTGTTGCTCGTTTTGGCATGGCTCCTGTGGCCCGTGAGCGGCTGGATGGCCGAGGAGATTCCCCAGCTGCGTTCTCCATTCGGCTGGATGCGTCTGCCCGGGACGGTGCCGGTCTATGATCGGGTCCACGATGACCGTTTTGCCAACGCGGCGGCCGAGGCCCTTGAGGCGCTTGCAAGCCATCGGGCGCAGATCACAAGCCCGTCAATTTCTGCCGCAGTGGCCGTGGACGGCCAGGTGGTGTGGACCGCCGCCATCGGCTGGGCCGATATGGTGCGCCGGGTCCGCGCGACACCGGAGACGGTCTATCGGATCGGTTCCACCTCGAAGGCTGTGACAGCGACGGGCCTTGCCCGCATGGTTGATGCCGGTCTGATCGATGTGGACACGCCCCTGCGGCAGATCCGCGCCACATGGCCCAATGCCGCCTGGGGCGACCTGACGCCGAGCCAGCTCGCGTCCCATACCGCCGGCATTCCGGGCTATGACCAGAATGGGGATTGGATGGGCCTTTATCAGTCCATGGTCCTGTCAAAACCCTATGCGACGGTTGATCAGGCTTTATCCGTGTTCGACGGCTCTCCATTGTTGTTCAAGCCTGGCATGGATTTTCACTATTCCAGCTTCGACACTGTGTTGTTGAGTGCAGCCATGGCGAAGGCCGCCGGCACATCCTTCATGATGCTGATGAAAGAGGCCGTTTTCGCACCCCTGAAGCTGTATGGGACGGGGGCGGACGGCGATCCAGCCTTTGTCGGCCGCGCGGCGATCCACTACCAACGCTGGCCGGCCCCCTCCGGCGCGCCGGAGCACGGCAGTTCCCTCGATCGATTCAAGCCCTGGCGTCCAGTCGATCTGAGCCTCAAACGGGCAGGAGGCGGCTTTGCCTCCACGCCTGCCGATCTGGTGCGTCTGGGCTCGGCCTGGATGGATGAGGACTTCATTGTGCCGCAGACCCGCGAGCGGTTCTGGACCCCCGTCACCCTGCCCGACGGGACGCCGGATGGCGCGCTGAACGAACAGGACTACGCCCTTGGCTGGCGACGCAAAGTGGCGAGCATTGAGGGCATAGGGGAGGTCGAACATCTGAACCATGGCGGCGTTTCCAAGGGTGCCCAGTGCTGGCTCATGGTGGTGCCGGAGCATCGGCTCGCCCTGGCATTTGCGATCAATACCCGCACGCCGCGCTTTTTCGACTTTGCCAAGGTGTATGCGGATATTCTGTCTGCCTTTCTGAAAGCTGGCCAGGCCAGGGAGGCCTCCCGATGACAGTGCCCGAAGACACGCAGAATTCCGGTGACACGGGGGCCGGCGGAGAACGCCACTGGTGGAAGGCCTCGCGCATGCCGCGCAGTGCCAGCAAGGGCTGGGGGCTTGCAGCGGGATTGATTATCGCTATGGTCCTTGTGCTGAGTATCGGCGCCATTGTCCTGACCCTTCTCACCGTGTCATGAGCACCCGGGCGCCTGTCCATCTGATCCTGGGCGGCGCACGCTCCGGCAAATCCCGCAGGGGGGAGGCACTGGCCTTGGGCTATGCAGGGCTGCGCCCCGTTTATGTGGCAACCGCCGAGGCCCTGGACGCGGAAATGGCCGAGCGCATTGCCCGGCACCGGGCCGAGCGCAGTGAGGCTTGGATCACGGTTGAAGAGCCACTTGACCTCACTGGCATTCTCAAGGCCCATGCCCGGGACGGGCAGGTCGTGCTTGTCGATTGCCTGACCCTTTGGCTGACCAATATCCTGTTAAGTGATCAGGATACGGATGGGGCGAGTGCGGCGCTGGTGGAAACACTGGCGCAGGTTTCCGGTCCGGTTCTATGCATCTCGAATGAGGTCGGCCTCGGGCTCGTACCGGACACGGCCCTTGGACGGGAATTCCGCGATGCCCAGGGGCAGCTGAACCAGAAGGTGGCGGCGGTCGCGAGCCATGTGGATTTTATGGCCGCCGGGCTGCCCTTGACCCTGAAGGCGCCGGATGGGGACTGACAGCCATGAACTATGCGGACTATCTGAAGGTCGAAGCACTTCTGGGGCTTCAAGCACCCGCCAGCGCCGCCTATGGACCCGGTGCCCATGACGAAATGCTGTTCATCATCGTTCATCAGACCTATGAGCTATGGTTTAAGCAGATCCTGACAGAGCTCGACCTTGTCCAGGCCATCTTTGATGATCCGGTCATGGATGAGGCCCATCTGGCGCGTGCGTTGGCCGCGCTGGAGCGGATCTTCGGCATTCTTCGCCTGCTGATTGATCAGGTGGATGTGCTTGAGACCATGACGCCTATGGACTTTCTGGAGTTCCGCCACCATCTCGTGCCCGCCTCCGGTTTCCAAAGCGCCCAGTTCCGGCGCATCGAAGTTCGATTGGGCCTTACCCGCAAGGAGCGGCAAGCCGGCCAGGGGCAGACTTTCGATACGGCGCTGACCCCGCGCGAGCGTGATGCCGTTGCGGCGGACGAGGAACGCCCGTCCTTGCGCGGTCAACTCGACACCTGGCTTGCGCGCACGCCGTTTCTGGCTGACCAGGACTTCGCGTTTCACCAGGCCTATGCCCGGGCCCTTGACGATATGTTGGCGGAGGAAACGGCTTTACTTGAGGGGAATGACGATCTGGGTCCCCAGGACAAGCAGCGTCAGCGGGACTCGCTTGCCAGCTCCCGGCGCACCCTTGGTGCCATTGTAGAGGAGAGTGGCGAGGGGCCCGGCGAAGGCTGGGCCCTGTCCCGGCGAGCCCTTCAGGCCGCTCTGTTCATCAATCTGTACCGGGACGAGCCTATTCTGCAGGTGCCGTTCAAACTGCTCTCCACCTTGATGGATATCGACGACGCCCTGGCCACCTGGCGCCACCGCCATGCCATGATGGCGGGACGGATGATCGGCCATCGCATCGGCACAGGGGGCAGCGCGGGACAGGCCTATCTGCGCCGGACGGCCGAGGACCACCGCGTATTCGGCGATCTCTTTGCCGTCGCCACGTTTCTTATTCCCCGCTCGCGCCGGCCCACCCTGCCAGAAGCGGTCCGTGCTGGCATGCACTACGCCTATCGGGCACGCGGGGTGGCAGAGGAGGGCAGTCATGAGACGTAAAGCGTTTTCCCGCACCGTGCAGGTGCCTGGCGCGCCCTTCCATGTCGCCGCGCACAGCCATCATCCCTGGCCTGACGTATCATTCGAGGCCCAGATGCAATGCTGGACCGACGCCGCGGCGCTCCTGGATCGGAAATGGGGCTATATTCTGGGTACGGTCAAACCAGCTGCCTGCGCCCATGTCGCCCGGATACTGAACCTCAAGGATCCGGCCACGATCAGTTTTGCACCCAACACCCATGTCATCCTGTGCGCGCTCATGTCCTGCCTGGATTGGCGCGGCCCGGTGCGGGTCTTGACCACGGACTCAGAATTTCACAGCCTCACCCGGCAGCTTGCGCGTTTGGAGGAGGAGACGCTCGTCGCCGTGACACGGGTGCCAACCCGCCCGTTCGAGAGCTTTGCTGAACGCTTTGGCGCCGAAGCTGCAAAGGGCGGGCATGACATGATCTATCTCAGCCATGTCTTTTTCAATTCCGGCTACGCCCTTTCTGACAACGACCTTAAGACCATCGCCGATACTGTTCCGCATCCGGACACCTTCGTTGTCATTGACGGCTATCACAGCTTCATGGCCCGCCCTGTTGATTTCTCGGCGCTTCAAGACCGGGCATTCTATCTGTCGGGCGGTTATAAATATGCCATGGCGGGGGAGGGGGTCTGTTTTCTCCATGCACCGCCCGGTTATGGACCGCGGCCCCGGATCACGGGCTGGTACGCTGCCTTCGCGGCCCTCAGTGCGCCCCAAGACGGTGCGGTTGGCTATGCTCAGGATGCGGCCCGATTCGATGGTGCGACTTTCGATCCGTCTGGCCTTTATCGTTTCAATGGGGTGATGGATTGGCTGTCTGCGGAGGGTCTTACCGTGGAGGCCATGGACCGCCATGTCCGCGATCTCCAACGCCGCTTTCTGGAGCTCTTGGGGCCGGGCGTGGGACCGCTGCGGGTTGACCGGCTTCTGGTCGATCCCCACTCAGGCCGTGCCGGGCGTTTCCTGACCTTTGAGACACCCCAGGCCGGCGCGCTCCATGATGCCCTGGCGGAGCGCAACGTGATCACCGACTATCGCGGCGACCGGCTGCGCCTCGGCTTTGGCATTTATCACGAGGCTGAGGATATGGCCCGCCTGATGCATCATCTGGAGGCCGTGTGCAATGGTTGACAGCCGGCGAAACCGGGTGCTGGTGACCGGCAAGGGCAGCTTCATCGCACGCCACCTCATCAGGGCTCTTGAAGGCGCACCTGACCTTACCGTCATCGCTGCCGGCCACGGCGAGGCAGAGACGGCTGTTGCCGAAGGCGGTTTTGACGTTCTGGTGAACTGTGCCCTTCACCCGGGCCTGAAGCGCGAGCCCTATGATCGCGCCAAGGACATGGACTTGCGCCTCGGCAGCGCCTTGGGTGACCGGTACAGGACGGGTGACGGGCACATGATTCTGCTCAGCAGTCGGAAAGTCTATGGGCCCGACAATTGCTGGCCTGCCCGCGAAAGCGGCCCGGCAGTCGGCGCGGATTCCTACGGGCGCAACAAGGCGCGGACGGAAGAGGCGTTGCGGGAACGGCTGGGAAAACGCCTCACGGTCCTGCGGCTCGCCAATGTGGCGGGATTTGAATATCCCGAACCCGGGCGACGCAGCTTCATGGCCATGGTCCTCGGACGCCTGAAGCGTGAAGGGATCATCCACTATGACATGGATCCCGCCCAGGAGCGTGATTTCGTCCCCCTGGAGCGCACCGTGGACCTGATTGTCGCGGCCATCCGGGCACGGATCGACGGAACGTTCAATGGCGGGTCCGGCATCGCGCTCGCAACTGGCGATCTTGCCGACTGGATCATGGCGGGATTTGGCAGCGGCCGGCTGAGCGTTGAAGACCGCGGCGTGGATGACCGCTTTGTCCTCGATATGACCCGGACCCACGCGGCATTCCCGCACCTGCCTCCCCTCACGCGGGACGATCTGGAGCGCCATTTCACGGGGATCGGCCGGCAGTTGCACAGCGCGCCATTTACGGAGCGTTAAGGGGTTCGGCCCAAGCTGGTGTTTCATTCAGGGTCACTGGAGCCGGGAGAAGCCCATGGCACCCGCTGCCGCGCAGACGCTCGCCCCCCCATCACATCAGACAAGCGATGCCATCGATATGCGCGATGGTGCAGCGCTTGATCAGTTTTCCCATGGGGAGATTGCCGATGTCCTGCGCGGCACCAGTCGCGTGGTCGTCGCCAATGAGTCCCAACCGGAGGATCGCCCGGCCTTGCCAGGCCTCGCGGCGCGGCTGAAGGATGCGCGCCGGGAGGTTCTGGCCGGATTGATTTATCGCCATCGCGCCTCGGGCACCGCCTGGGGTGCGCCGGACCGGGTTCTCCTGGCCCGCGGCGATATCCAGCTCATGCCCTCCGGGCAAGCCTGTATGGGCGGTCCGTTCCTGGATGTTATGCGCGGTATTGAGCGGATGATCGAGGCCCTGTCGAGCCATGACGGTGCCCTCGAACGGGATCCGCCGCCCCTTGGGCCGAATGATCTGCCCCAAGGCGTAAGGGACCGGGCTAGCCCCACGGCCGGCTGCCATGCAGCCTTTGCGGCCCAAGGCGTGATCGATGACGCTATTGTCCGCGCGCGCATCAGGTATCGTTCAACGGGCCCGGAGCCCTGGGCGGCGGCCACCTGCCATGAGCGCTTGGCTATTGGCAGCGAACCCCATGTAGCGTCGGCCCGCGAGCGTTGGCTTGATGAGGTCGTTGCCCTGATGGCCTATCTCGACCTTGATGTCCGGCTGATCAGCGGCGATGGCGGTGATCTTTGGAGCCTGCACCGTGCCTTCGAGCGGGCATTCGGACTCACGATTCGGGTGGTTACCATGGTCGAGGGCCAGTCGGTTCCCGTCATGGTGGTTCGGGACCATTTGGATCGTTTCGGCAGGGCATTCGGTTATCAGGACCGTTCCGGAGAGCCGGCCTACGCCGCCACCTGGTCCGTTGATATCGAGCCTTTCGCCTATGCCCTCATGGCGCGTTTCGGGCCAGCGCCGCGCATTTGGCCTTACGCCATCCGCTCTGTCCTCGGATTGTAGGATTGGGCGATTGGGCGTTGTCAGGAGGCAATGCCCTGGCGCCAAGCATTCGATCTTTTGCAATTGGGGCAAACCCGCTCGCCCGACCATGAGCTTTCAAAGCCTGTCTGGCATCTCAGGCATTTCCGGATCTTGACCGTTTGGGGGGTGTCGGAGTCAGTGTTTGTCTCGGCCGCCGTATTGCTGGCCATCATCTCTTCCTCTAACGGACTGTCTTGAGCGGA
>CAYUYV010000011.1:21162-56533 GCA_964449455.1 uncultured Alphaproteobacteria bacterium
GGACGAGGCCCTGTTGTGCCCCGATCCACTGCGTCGTGTTCGAGCCGTATGCGAGTGAACGCACACGGCTCACGCGATTTGGCTCAACCGATCAGGCCAGCGCGATTTTCGAAACGGCTTCCTTGCCCTTGCGGGGGTCCATTTCGGTTTCGTAGGTCACGGCCTGTCCATCGGCGAGACCGTGGATGCCGCACTGCTCCAGCGCGCTGATGTGCACGAAGACATCATTGCCACCTTCATCCGGGGCAATGAAGCCGAACCCTTTGGAGGTGTTGAAGAATTTCACAGTTCCTCTTTTCATTTCGCTGATCCTTTCTGAACGGTTTGCGAAATCACTCAGACCGGGAAGGTATTCCAGGTCCAATTTGAAGCGTTCTCCACGCGGGTCCCCTGACACCCGTGTCGAGCGCGCGTATTCGGCAGGGCGCCAGCCGGCGCCGTGTTGAAGCGGGAAATAAGCAACGGGAAAACCTGCTGAGAGGGATCGACCCTTTGAGCCGTCGCGGAATGAAGGCGATTGGTGGCTTGGTCGAGGCCATGACGTTCTGGCAATACAGATCTTTCACTGGTCACCGCGGAGGACTAGGCAAAATCCTAGGACTGCGGTGTGACCCATCTCTCGGGGAGGCCTGTTTCAATCAAATACCGGGCGTGAGCGCCTTTCGGCAATGATCCCTCATGTTGCTCAGTGTGCATCTCTATCCAACAGGGGGAATCCATTCGAGAGGCACGAAGGAACTGCATGTGGTCACATCTCGGCCTCGATAGCAAGTGAATTCGCGGAATTCCGCCAAACTGGCCAGATCTGGGCCCTTGGATTTGCATGTCGCTTGAGATGGGGCACGGGCGATGATCTCGCCCCATGCCGTGAGCCTCCATTTGGGCGCGCTTGTGCATTCAATTCCGTGTGTTGCCGTCATAGACCTTGGCGCTGATCTTCCAGGCGCCATCATCCTTATACAGCCGGAAAAAGTCCGTGTACCGTGCGCCGCGCCAGTCCAAAAACGTGATTCGGGTGCTGGCGGCATTGCCGGCGACGTCAACCGCGGTTGGGGATCAAAGTCCGCTTGTGGCCGGTTTTTGCGGTCCGCACTCGCGCATTGCGCGCGCACATCAGAAAAACCGGTCAATAATCAAGTACCCGATCACCGCGCTTGTGCCGGTCAGAACCGTGCCCCAGGTGACATCAAAGGCGACAACGCTGAACGGATAATCCCGCAACGTCGCATAGTTGGTCATGTCATAGGTGGCATAGGCGAAAAAGCCGAACAGGGCCCCATTGAGAAGCGCCAACTGCCAGGAGCCCGCATCAAGACCCGGGATCACCGCGAAATACACAATCCCCGCGCCATAAAGCAGATAGAAGCCGAGGGCCGCCGGGAGATTGACGGTCGGCGCCAGCAGATGGCCGATGCGCGTCTGGAAGAAGGCTGGCACCACCTGGGACAGCCACACGGCATCGATGGCCAGGAACGGGATGATGGTCGCAAGATAGACGAGGAGGAAACGGGTCATGGCGCTCGGTCCATTCTTCAGGTCATGAGGGCGTTCCCTGGGATGCCATTCGGATCTCCCCATTGCGGAACGCTGCGATCAACGCGGTCGAAGCGCCCAGAAGAGCGAAACCCGCGCCGGCGAGCCCGATGGCGGTGAGACCCGCGGCGTCAATGACGACACCACCAATCGCTGCCCCAAGGCCCTGCCCAAAGAAGATCATGGAGCCATTGAGGGCGAGGACAACCGCAGCCGCCTCCGGCGCGCCGAAAATTAGGCGGGTCTGCACGACGGGACCGAGGGCAAAAAGGACCATGGCGCTCACAAGGACGGTCAAGGCCATCAACGCGATCGAGCCGGTCTGACCGAAGGGCGGGCTCAGCGGCGCAATGGTCATATCGATGGTGAAGAAGGTCAGAACCACGGCCTGGATCCCGAACAGCAGAAGGATCTGACGGCAGTTCGCACCCCGATTGGTCAGCATGCCGCCGAGTATGACCCCGAGAATGGCGCCAATGCCGACGAAAATCTGGACGCCGCCGATGCTGGAGCCCGTGAGGCCGGTCACGCTGGTGATGACAGGCCCGAGATAGGCCACGGTGGAAAAGGTTGCGGTGAAGCCGAGCCCTGTGAACAGCAGATTGGTCAATACGGCCGGCTTGAACGCAACGAGAAGTGTGCCAAAGCCTGGACGATCCGTGCTTGGAACCGGTGGTAGGACGATGGCGAGGATTGCTGCGCTCACCAAACAGACCACGCCGCCATAGGTGAAGGTCGCCCGCCAGTCGAGAATGCCGCCAATGGCGGTCCCCATCGGAATGCCAAATGCCAGCGCCACTGTGAGGCCCGCCAGAACCACGGCCAGGGCCTTGCCGCGCTGTTCGGGCGGTACGAGACTGGCGGCGGCAGCCCCTGCAACCGGGCTGATGAGGGTCGAGGCGAGGCCACAGGCAATCCGGATCCAGAGCAGGGTCGTGAAATCCGGGCTCAAGCTCGCCGCAATATTGAGCAGCCCAAGGAGGATCAGGGCGATCACCAGAATCCGCTTGCGGTCGAAACTGCTGGTGAGGCTGGCAAGGAAAGGGGCGGTGAAGGCAAAGGTCAGGGCGAAGGACGAGGCGAGCTGACCGGCCGTACCCACCGAGACATCCAGGTCATCGGCGACACTGCTCAACAGTCCGGTAAACGCATAACTGCCTGTGCCCACGGCAAAGCTTGCTAGGGCCAATGTCATGATCCGCGGGTCCATCCCGGTCCTCCCTCCGTCTTGCTCTGTGCATATACATATACGACAGGCATGCAAAACAGGATCGGATCCGGGATGGTCAGACCTGCGGATCAGACGGCGGAATCGGGTCCGATTTTCACGAGCATCTTGCCGAAATTCGCGCCTTCAAAGAGGCCGATAAAGGCTTTGGGCGCATTCTCGATCCCCTCATGGATCGTCTCTTTCCAGGTCATGCGGCCTTCGCTGATCCACTTGCCCATATCGCTGAGGAAGGCAGGCATCTGGTCGGGATGATCGGAGACGATGAAGCCCTGGATGTGCAGCCGCTTGGGGACGACCATAATCATGTTGGAGGGGCCCGGCGTCGGGGCGGTGGCGTTGTATTGGGCGATCATTCCGCAGATTGGCAGACGGCCGAATGGATTCATCAGGCCGATGGCCGCCTCCAGGTGATCGCCGCCCACATTGTCGAAATAGATGTCAACGCCATTGGGGGCATGGGCGCGCACGGCGGCTTCCAGAGCGGCGGCATTTTGGTGGTCCCGATAATTGATGGCCGCGTCGACCTTCAGCTCATCCCGGAGCCAGGCGCATTTGTCCGCCGAGCCTGCTGTGCCGATAACCCGGCAGTCCAGGTTACGGGCGATCTGGCACACGATAGCGCCCACGGCGCCGGATGCGGCCGAGACGAACACCGTTTCGCCCGCCTTGGGCTTGCCTATGCCCATCAAGCCCGCATAGGCGGTGAGGCCAGGCATGCCGAGGGCTCCCAAAAAGGCCTGGATCGGTCCAAGGCTCGGGTCCAGCTTGGTCAGGTCCGCGCCATCGGACACGAACGCCTCCTGCCAGCCATTGAAATTGTTCACGTAATCGCCGGGCTGGAAATTCGGGTTGCGGGAGGCCACGACCTGGCCGATGGCCCCACCCTGGAGCGCCGCGCCAAGGGGGAATGGCGGCGTGTAGCTTTCCCGGTCAATCATCCGGCCCCGCATATAAGGGTCGACCGACATCCAGATATTTCGCACCTGCACCTGGCCGTCGGTTGGTTCGGCAATCTCGACCTGTGCCAATTCGAAATCGCTCTCCTTCGGCATGCCGACGGGACGGGTTTGTAGGCGAATCTCGCGACTCACAATCTTGGGCATCATTGGCCTCCATTCTTGATGGGCCCGAAATGGGACACCATTTCATCAATGTTTTCAGTCCCTTATCTGTGACAAGCCTGAAACATTTGTTGAGTTGCGGCAGTGCGGCATGCATGACGATATGACCGCGTGTTGAAGGAGGGTCGCGGACTGCCGCACGGGCTGATGGCTTGAAAGGCTAGCGGCGGCTGGGGTCGGACGCCAGGGGTGCCCGACCAGACAAGGGGCACATGGGTGCCCGACCACACAACGAGCACTTGGGTGGCAACCCAACACTATGGGTGGCAACGCGACACTGTCAGTGCGGGGGAGGCGCAGAAAGTCCGGGAGATCCGGTCACTGCTGCTTCGTCCGCTTAGGTTCACCGGCGTTCAAGGGACAAGAGGTGTCCAAAGTGGGGCTTGAACGCCACTGGATCGGGCACTCAGGGATGATGTGCGGCCGATCGGCGGGTGAGGAAAACACGTGTTTATCAAGATCAAGTCGGAGCGTCCCGTGCGGGTCGCAGTGATTGGTGCGGGCTTTTTCGGAGGTCTGCATGCGGGGAAATATGCGGCAAATCCGGACGCAACCCTCGTGGCTGTTGTTGATGTGGATGCGGACCGCGCACGGGCTGTGGCGGACAAACATGGCTGCCGCGCTGAAACAGACGTCGCTGCCATCCTGAAGGATGTGGATGCCGTCACCGTGGCCTCGCCGGCGCGGACGCATTACTGGATCGCGCGCCAGGTGCTCGAAGCGGATGTCCATTGCCTCGTTGAAAAGCCGCTGGCCCTTGAGCCTGGCCATGGCGAGGAACTGGTGCGGATCGCCCAGCGCCGGGGGCTTGTGCTCCAGGTCGGCCACCAGGAACGCTATGTGTTCTCCCAGTTCGGTGTCCTGTCCCGCCAGGAAGTGCCCCATTTCGTGGAATGTCGCCGCGCTGGACCCTTCACGGGCCGTGCCATGGATGTGAGCGTCATCATGGATCTGATGATCCACGATATCGACCTCATGCACCGGGTTGCTGAAGGCGAGGTCCGCCGCGTGAATGCCGAAGCCCAGTTCATCCATGGTGACTTGGCCGACGAGGTTGCCGCGGATATTGCCTTGGACAACGGAACGGAAGCGCATCTGTTCGCGAGCCGGAATGCTCCGGCCAAGGAACGCTCCATGCGGCTCGTCTATGGCGATGGCGAGATCTTCATCGATTTCGTGAACCGGACCTTGAAGAACACCACGCCCTTCCAATTGGAAGAGGCTTTTGGTGGGGAGCAGAACGGCCTGCCTTCCGTGGCCACCGATCCCCTTGGCTATGGCATCGGCCGCTTCCTGGAATGTGTCCAGCGGGGCGAAGAGCCGATCGTGACCGGCGCCCAGGCGGCCCAGGCCGTTGACACGGCCCTGCGGATCACCCGCGCCCATGGCGTGGCACCACAGATGGCGGCCCGCGAGCTGATGACTGCCTGACGCTGTTAAGCCGAATTCAGTCGTAGGACGAGTTGGTACCGTTGTCCGAAGGCACCACCGCTCCAAAGGGGCGGTTGGTTGCCCCGGCGACCTTGCCATCGTTCTACGGGCAGTTCTCGTCCGGGCTCAGTTGCCTGAGACGTCTTTTCGTTCCTTTCCGGAGTACCGACCCGTGTCCGCTAGCCCCATCGCATTCATCGACTTAAAGGCCCAGCAAAAACCCATCCGTGAGCGGATTGAGGCGCGACTGAAGGCGGTCCTGGACCACGGCGCCTATATCAATGGTCCGGAAATCAAGGAACTCGAAGAAATGCTGGTGACGCGTACGGGCGCCGGTGATGCCGTCGCAGTGTCGAGTGGCACGGATGCCTTGATCATTGCCATGATGGGCGAGGAGATCGGGCAGGGGGACGCGGTGTTCATCCCGTCCTTCACCTACAATGCCACGGCGAATGCCGTGTTGGTCTGTGGGGCCACGCCCATCTTTGTGGATGTCCGCAAGGACACCTTCAACATGGATCCGGTGGATCTGCGCGATAAGATCGACGCGGTGGTCGAGGAAGGGCGTTTGCGCCCCCGCGCAGTCGTGCCAGTGGACCTGTTTGGTCTGCCTGCGGACTATACCACGATCGGGGCGATTGCGGCGGAACACGACATGACCATGATCGCGGATGCAGCCCAAAGCTTCGGCGGGCGGGTCGGCAATCGGGCTGTCGGCACCCTTGCCCCCATGTCTGGCACGTCCTTTTTTCCGGCCAAGACCCTGGGCGCCTATGGGGATGGCGGCGCGATCTTCTCAGACACGGCCGAGCGCGGTGAATTGTGGCGGTCCTTGCGGTGGCATGGGACGGACGAGAACCGTCGCCTGTCAATCCGTGTCGGGATCAATGGTCGGCTCGATACCATGCAGGCGGCCGTGCTTCTCGAAAAGCTCGCGATTTTTGACCAGGAGCTTGAGAACCGCAACCGCATCGCGGCCCGCTATGACGCCCAGCTTTCAGCCCATATGACCTTGCCGGCGCGGCCGGCCGATGTACAGCCATCCTGGGGCCTTTACTCCATCACGGTGCCTGACCGGGCAAAGTCCCAGGCCGTTCTCAAGGACGCAGGCATCCCCACGGCGGTCTATTATCCGGTGCCCTGTCACAAGATGGAGGCCTTTGCCGATTTGGCGCCGGCCCAAGGCCTGCCTACGACGGAGTGGCTTGCGGACACCATTCTCGCCCTGCCCATGCATCCCTATCTCACCGAGGATGAGGTGGACCGGGTCTGTGAAACATTGATCCCCACTTTGAACTGACACCCCGGCCAGTCCGGCTCCCGAAAGGCCGGGGGCGGTTGTTGTCGCGGGTTCGGTAAAGGTCTAAGACAAAACCATGACCCAGCGACTGACCATTCATCTGGCCCAGCTTAACCCGACCGTCGGCGCGATTGCCGCGAACGCGGAAATGGCGCGCGCAGCCCGGGCCCAGGCTGCGCGGGACAATGCGGATGTTATCGTCTTCCCTGAACTCTTCGTGACGGGCTATCCGCCGGAAGATCTGGTTTTGAAACCGGCCTTCCAGCACGACGCCATGGAGATGGTGCGGGCCCTTGCATCCGAGACCGCTGATGGCGGGCCAGCGATCGTCATTGGCGTTCCCTGGGTGGCCGACGGCCGGCTTTACAATGCCGTGGCTGTTCTCGATGGCGGTGAGATCACCGCCCTGCGCTTCAAATATGCCCTGCCGAATTACGGTGTGTTCGACGAAAAGCGCGTGTTTCATGCCGGTCCATTGCCAAGGCCTGTCGAGCTGCGCGGCGTCCAAATCGGCCTGCCCATCTGCGAGGATGTCTGGGTGCGCGACCCCATCGCGGCCCTGAAAGAGCACGGCGCCGAGTTCCTGCTCGTGCCCAATGGCTCCCCATTCCAGTCCCGTAAATATGACATGCGCCTTGAGCATGTCCGCTCCCGGATTGCTGAAAGCAGCCTGGCCCTGGCCTATGTCAATCAGGTGGGCGGACAGGATGAACTGGCCTTTGATGGCGGCAGCTTCGTGATCAATGGCGATGGCGCGCTCGCGGTGCAGGCCTCCGAATGGCATGAGGCGGTTATCCCGACGACCTGGACGAATGCCACTGGCCATTGGACCTGTGAGATCGGTCCCCAGGTCTCCCGTCTGGGGGCAGAGGAAAGCCTTTATCAGGCCGCAGTGACGGGACTGCGGGATTACGTGGCCAAGAACCGGTTTCCGGGCGTCGTGCTCGGCCTGTCCGGTGGCATCGACAGCGCCCTTTCGGCGGCCATTGCGGTTGATGCGCTGGGATCTGACCGGGTCTGGTGTGTGATGCTGCCCTCCCGCTACACAAGCGCAGAAAGCCTTGAGGATGCCAAGGGCTGCGCCGAGGCCTTGGGGGTGCGCTATGAGACCTTGGAGATCGAAGCGGCCGTCGACGCCTTTACGGGGACGCTTGCGCCGGTGTTCGGCAATCGTGGGATGGACATCACGGAAGAAAATCTCCAGTCCCGTATTCGCGGCGTAATGCTTATGGCCCTGTCCAACAAATTCGGTCCCATGGTGCTGACCACGGGCAACAAGTCGGAGGTCTCCGTCGGCTATGCAACGCTTTATGGGGACATGTGCGGCGGCTATAACGCTCTGAAAGATCTCTACAAGACCCAGGTCTTTGCCCTGTCGCACTGGCGCAATGGCGCTGTCCCGCGGGGCGCCAAGGGACCGGCAGGCATGGTCATTCCGGAGCGGATCATCTCCAAGCCGCCCACGGCCGAGTTGCGGGCGGATCAAAAGGACGAGGATTCCCTTCCGCCTTACGCTGACCTTGATGATATTCTCGAATGCCTGATCGAAGGGGAGATGGCCTTCGAAGAGGTCGTCGCCCGGGGGCATGCCCCGGAGACGGTAAAGCGAATCGAACATTTGGTGTATGTCGCCGAGTATAAACGGCGCCAGGCCGCTCCGGGCGTGAAAGTCAGCCCACGGAATTTCGGCCGTGATCGGCGCTATCCCATAACGAACGGATTTCGCGATGCCAGCGTCTGACAATCAAGACCTGCCCATGGTCAATGAACTGCACCAGGACCATGCCCGCGCCGATGAGGCCGCCACGGGCGCACAACAGGATGGTCCGCGGCCGGCCGATGGCGACGGGTATGAAGCCCGGCTGCCGCGAGGGCGCGGCGGGCTGCTCCTGGCCCTGCTGGTCGCACTCCTGATTGGCGTCCTGTTCGGGCCGCTCATTGTCGGCGTTTTCGGCGGTGTGTTCGGAATGATCATGGGGCTACTCGGCGGGATTTATGGCCTTGCGGTCGGCATTCTGGCCCTGGTGCTCACAGGGTTCATGCTGATCCTGCCGGCGCTTTTGCTCATCGCGCTGGGCTACGGTCTTGCGGTGATGCTCCGCTCCCGGAACCGCAACGGCGCGTGACCCGAGTGCTCTTGGCGCCGCATTGTTGAAAGTGCAGGGAAGCGGGCCAGAGCCAGATGCTCGGTGCTCGCCGCTTTGGGCGACCGACCTGCGGGCGCAATGACAATCCATTTATGGATCGCACGTCCGCTCTGTTTCCACAAAAATCTCCCCGGGTAAGGGAAAGTCTCATGTCCGTCACTGTCCGCTTTGCGCCGAGCCCCACGGGCCGTCTCCATGTGGGGAATGTCCGCACGGCCCTCTTCAACTACCTGTATGCCAAGGGCCAGGACGGAGCCTTCGTACTGCGCCTTGACGATACGGATACGGAGCGCTCCACCCAGGCATTCGCGGACGGCATTGTGGAAGATCTGGCCTGGCTGGGCCTCGACCATGACCGGACCTTCCGCCAGTCCGATCGGTTTGACCGCTATGACGCCGTCGCTGAGGACCTGAAGGCCCGGGGCCTCCTTTACCCCTGCTATGAGACGCCGGAGGAACTGGACCGCAAGCGCAAGCTCCAGCGCACCCGGGGTCTGCCGCCGGTTTATGATCGCGCGGCGCTGACCCTCTCAGAGGAAGACCGGAAGACGCTGGAAGCCGAAGGGCGCAAGCCCCATTGGCGCTTCAAGCTCGATGGCCGGCGCGTTGTCTGGGACGATATGGTCCGCGGACAGACGGAAATTGACACGGCGAGCATTTCCGATCCCATCCTTGTCCGTGAAGACGGCACCTATCTCTACACGCTGCCGAGCGTCGTGGACGATGTGGACGAGAAAATCACGCATATCATTCGGGGTGAGGACCACGTCACCAATAGCGGCGCCCAGATCCAGATCTTTGAGGCTGTTGGGGGCACCGCGCCCATATTCGGCCACACCTCCCTGTTGGTGGGCGCGCAGGGCGAGGCCCTGTCCAAGCGTCTGGGGTCTCTCACGGTCCAGAGCCTGCGGGAGGAGGGGCTTGAACCCATGGCTGTGGTCTCGCTCCTGGCGCGGCTTGGCACCTCCCAGCCTGTGGAACCCCATCTGGCGATCGAGGATCTGGCAAAAGCGTTCAGTATGGATACTTTGGGCCGGGCTCCCGCGCGCTTTGATGCTGACGATCTGCGAAGCCTGAATGCCAAGCTGCTCCACGCCATGCCCTATGACTTGGTGACGGACCGGCTCATGGCTTTGGGTGTTGAGGGCGGCCCTGAATTCTGGTCCACAGCGCGGGCCAATGTGTCCGTGCTGACCGATGCCGCCGATCTGTGGCGCATTGTGAACGGGCCCGTCACGCCGGTGATTGGAGAGGCGGATGTGGCGGTGATCAAAGCCTCCGTGGACTGCCTGCCTGATGGCCCTTTCGATGACACGACCTGGTCCATCTTGACCAAGGCGGTTCAGGAAAAGACCGGCGCAAAGGGCAAAGCCCTGTTCAAGCCGTTGCGCCTTGCACTGACCGGCGCGGAACGGGGACCGGAAATGGACAAGCTCCTGACCCTGATCGGGCCTGAACGCGCAAAAGCACGCCTCAGCGGCGAAACCGCTTGACGCTCCCGGCCTCAGACAAAAGGCAACACGACCCATGGCCCTGACCCTTTATGATACGGCGAGCCGGACCAAACAGGTCTTCGAACCCCTCGATCCTTCGAAGGTGCGCATGTATCTGTGTGGGCCCACGGTCTATGGGCGGGCCCATATCGGCAATGCCCGCGCCATGCTGGTCTTTGATTTGATGTTCCGTGTGCTGCGGGAAATCTATGGGCCTGATCACGTCATCTATGCCCGCAATCTCACGGATGTGGACGACAAGATCAACGCTCGCGCCCGCGAGGAAGGGGTCGACATCGATGTAATCACGGAGCGAACGATCAGCGAGTTCCATGCGGACATGGCGGGGCTCAATGCCTTGCCGCCGACAATCGAGCCCCGGGCCACCCACCATATCGATGAAATGATCGCGATGATCACCTCCCTGATCGACGCCGGTCATGCCTACGCGGCGGAAGGACATGTCCTGTTCCATGTGCCCAGCCATGACGGCTATGGCGCCCTGTCTGGTCGTTCGACGGAGGAAATGCAGGCCGGTGCCCGGGTGGAGGTGGCTCCTTACAAGCGCGATCCCATGGATTTCGTGCTCTGGAAGCCTTCTGCGCCGGAAGAGCCGGGCTGGGACAGCCCGTGGGGACGCGGGCGTCCGGGCTGGCATATCGAATGCTCTGCCATGACCGAGGCCCATCTGGGTAAGACATTCGATATCCATGGCGGGGGACTGGATCTTGTCTTTCCGCACCATGAAAATGAAATGGCCCAGAGCACCTGCGCCCATGGCGGCGAGAAGTTCGCTCAAATCTGGATGCACAATGGCATGCTGCAGCTTGAGGGCCGCAAAATGTCAAAGTCCGAAGGCAATTTCCTGACCATTGATGATGCGCTTAAGGACTGGCCCGGCGAAGTGCTCCGCCTTCAGATGTTCATGACTCACTACCATCAGCCCATCAACTGGACCACGGCCCAGACCCGCGAAGCCAAGGCCATCTTGGACAAATGGTATGAGCTGGTGGACGGCGCGGAGGCTACCGCTGACATGCCCGAAAGCGTCATGGCGGCACTTGACGATGATCTGAACACGCCGCTCGCCATCAATGCCATGCACGCTTTGGCCGACAGGGCCCGAAAGGGCGACACCGAGGCCGCCGGCGGCTTGCTGCGCGCCATGGGACTTCTGGGCCTGCGGCCTATGACGGCGCAGGCCTGGCGGGATCTGTCCCGAGAGGTCAAAGGCGTCGACGCAAGCGAAATTGAAGGCCTGATCGGGGAGCGCCGGGAGGCGCGGGCGGCCAAAAACTTCGCCCGGGCGGATCAAATCCGCGATGCCCTTCTCGCGCGCGGCATTGTGCTGAAAGACGGACCCGAAGGCACGACGTGGTCGGTGGCACCATGACCGCTGATCCGGGCACGGAGGCCTATGCGCCCCCTACGATCGGGCCGGGCCCCTCGACGGCCGATACGGTTGATGCTCCGGCACAAACGCCCGAGGCTGACACGCACAATGCCTCGTCCGGTCTTGTGTTCGCCTTGGGCAGTTTCGGTCTTTGGGGGCTGAGCCCGGCCTATTGGAAGCTGCTGGCGCATGTGGCACCTTTTGAAATTCTGGCCCACCGGGTTGTCTGGTCCGTTGCTTTGCTGGGCGGCTTCATGGCGCGTGGCGGCCGGTTTGTCGGCTTGTTCCGTGTCCTGAAAAGTCCGAAAGTGCTGCTGGCGCTTGTTGCCACTTCGGCGCTGATCAGCATCAATTGGGTGACGTTCATCTGGGCCGTGTCCGTGGGGCGGGTACTTGAGACCAGTCTTGGCTATTTCATCAACCCGCTGATCAGTGTGGCGCTTGGCTTTCTTGTCCTTGGCGAGCGGCTCAACCGGGCTCAAATCATTGCACTTGTGTTGGCCACGGCGGGCGTTGTCAATCTGACCTGGGCGCTGGGCGTGCCGCCCTGGATCTCCTTGATGTTGGCGGTGACCTTCGGGGTCTATGGCCTTGTGCGCAAGGTGCTTCCCGTGGGCGCCCTTGAGGGTCTGTTCGCCGAAACTGTGGTTGTGCTGCCCATTGCCATTGGCTATCTCCTGTGGACGGCGCACACGGGCGTGGGCGCTTTCGGACAGACGGGCGTTGCAACAAATCTGCTGCTCATTTTGTCAGGGCCTGTGACGGTGGTGCCGCTCCTGTTGTTCGGCCTCGCGGCGCGGCGTTTGCGCCTCTCGACCTTGGGCCTGACCCAATACACGGCGCCCAGCATCCACTTTGTCCTGGCGGTTTGGGCCTTTGGAGAGTCCATCACCACGGCCCATCTCGTGACCTTCGCATTGATCTGGAGCGGCCTTGCGGTCTTCTCTGCCGACAGCTTCCACCGCCGTGAAGCGTGATCCGTCAGTCCTCGTACTACAGGCGGACCAGATTGGTGCGGACGAACTCCAGGCGCATATTGGCCTTCTGAGAAAGTTGGCCGCCAAACTCATTGATGCAGCCCTGGAGCTCGTTGAGAATCTCCCGGCGGTGGGCGTCGCGGACACGGCTTTCGATGAAGGTGATCGCCACGAGACGCGTGCCCCGGGTGACGGGCGCCACCCGGTGATACCAGGTGGACGGATAAAACACGGCTGCGCCGGGCTTTTCCTTGACGCTGATCTCCCGATCCGGCAGCCGAATGACCAGCTCACCGCCGTCATAGCTTTCAGGATCGGCAACAAAGACGGTGCAGGAAATATCAACCCGCACCGGCGGGCTTGCCATCAGCACCGGCGTGTCCACATGCTCCCCATAGGACATGCCAGGCTCATATTTCGACAGGAGCGGGGCGCCCAGGGATTTTGGGAAACAGGTCTCGCGCACCCATTGGTTGCGCACGAGCGCGCCTTGAACGATCTGCGCGGACTCTTTTGAGGCCGGATCCTTTGGATCAGGCTGGAGATTGTTCTTGAGCTGAAAGTCCGGATTGGTGGTTTTGCCGTCCATGTACGGGATGACATCGGCGAGTTCCCTCAGGCGGCTGACTTCCGCTTCCGACAGCAGGTCCGGCAGGATTTTGAACATGGGCATTTTCCTGACTGTGGCCCCGCTTCAGGTCGGGTCCTCAAATTGCGTAATCCCGTCATAGATGGCGCTGACGAAATGGCGTTCTTCCTCGGTGAGCTCCGGGCGCCAGATGTCGAACAGCAGAACAATCCGGGTCTCCTGGCCTGTATTGCGCGCCTCATGTTCGATCGAGTCGTCAAAGATGAGCAGCGCGCCCTCATGCCAGGCCCGCTCCTGGTTCCCGACTCGCAAGGTGCATCCGTCGGGCACCACCAGGGGCAGATGGCAGATCAGCCGCATATTCATCATGCCCGTATGGGGCGGAATATGCATGCCAGGGCGCAGGACGGAATAAAGGGCCGTCGGGGAATTGCCAGGGATGTCGGGCTGCGGCGCCAGCGCCAGTGTTTCCATGGTCCGGGGGCACCGGGCGGCATTGTCCGGCTGGCGCTCCCCTTCCTGATACAGATGATAGGCCGTCCAATCGGCGTTGCCCATCAGAGCCCGGTTCGCCACATGGGGCCTGAGGGATGTCTCGGGCACATAAGGTTCAAGGCCAGCGCCCCCTTGCCATGCTGCAAGGGCCTCGTCTTTCACAGCGCCCGTGGTCGCTTCGACAGTCTCGCGCCACGGGAACACGGCTGGATCATAGAATTGGATCTGGGGCAGTTCGGGAAAATAGAATTTGAGCGGTTGCTGGACAAAGATCTGCTTGCGGCCGAACATGAGGTCTAGGGCCTGACCCACACGGCTTTGTCCGGTCCTGTCATTGAACCCTGCATCGGCCGCCCGCTCACGCAGAAAGTCCTCATAGTGACGGGTGGCGGTGGCACAAGCGGCTTTCGCCCGGGCCACATCCTGGGCAAGGGCTGGCGGCAGGCCCTGGGCGGGCGCGGCCTTCACCGCCATCAAATAGGCGCTCGATGCGGCGCGCTCCCGGCCAAGCCCTTTGAGGGCGTCAGCTTTGATGATCAGAGCCTGAACATTTCGGGGCTCGAACCCGATGACCCGTTCACTGGCCTCAAGTGCGTCCCCGTGGTGTTTGAGGGCGCGGGCCACGAGGGCGAGGGCGAAATGCACGTCCCGGTCGGCGGATCCGGCCGTGGCGGCGGCGCGCAGGGCATCGAAGGCGCCCTGGTTGTCACCCCGCCGCAGAGCCTCAAGACCCTTGGTTTTCAAACCTGCTGCTTCATCCGTACCCATGCCCGGATCCTAGCAATGGGCGATCCGGGCCGGAAGCCACATATGGTTAGGGCGCGCCAGCCGGCAAACGGGCCGCCAGAAGCAACCGCTCCCGCGTGTCCGGATTGAGAAAGGCGCTGACGGGCACGAAGGTCAGACCCTGGTCCTTGGCAAACGGGATCCACTCCCGCAGGGCTGCGAGTGTCGTCGCATAGGGATGCCCGATGGCGATGGCAGCCCCCCGCAGCCGTGCCCGTTCCAGAGTTTCCTCAAGCCGGGCGCGAATCGCCGCCGGGGAGGCGTCATGGTCGAGGAATATCTGGCGCACAAGGGTCGGCAGGCCGGCTTTGAGGGCCGCCTCATAGGCGACGCTCCGGGCGCTGGTGAGAGAGTCGAGGAAATAAAGGTCCCGATCTTTCACCATGCCCATGAGACGGCTCATGGCCTGGGCGTTTTCCGTCAGCCGGCTGCCCATGTGGTTGTTGAAGCCGACAAAACCATCGATCTGGCCAAAGGCCCAGGCGACCCGATTAGTGAATTCCTGGGCCGGCAATGCGTCCAGTAGCGCCTGGGGGCCCGGATCCTCTGGACCATGGGGCTCCATGGGCAGGTGCAGCATGATCTCATGTCCCGAATCGGCAGCCACCCGGGCAAGGCGCCGGGAGTGCCGCCCATAGGGCAGGAACGCCATGGTCAGGGGGGCCGGCAGGGCCATCACTGCCCGGGTCCGGGCCGCGTTGATCCCCAGATCGTCGATCACCAGGGCAACCCGCGGGTCAGCCGGATCCCCCTTAGGCACGGGCATGGCCGCCGAGCCAAAGGATCGCCAGTCCGGCGCACGGACGGCTTCGGGCTGCGGCATGGGAACCGGCACATGCAGCGCCACGGATCGGGCCGGTTCCTGTTCGATCGCGGCCCGGAGGGACGGCGCGATCCCTGCCGCGACTCGCACCGTGCGTGTCTGGCGCACCAGGGATTGGGCAACGAGGCGCAGACGGGCTCTCTGGCGGTCTTCAAGGGCCGCTCTGGTGGCCTGCGCCTGTGGTGCGGGCCAGACCGAACCGGTTCTCTCCTCGACCTCAATGAGGGGGAACCAGCTCTCCGCGAGCTGCGTCGGGCCGCCTGTATTTCGAAGTGCCTGCTGCGGTGGAGCGGCAGCGGTGGAGGCCGAGTCGCGGATCGCGACGGACGGGATAGGGGGCGGGCCGCTGATCAGCGCGCTGACGGCGATCAGCACGGCGGCACAGCCGGCAAGCCGGGGCCAGGGCGCGCTTGGGGCGGGCGCAGGCGCAGGCAGGGGGATGAGGTGCCGCTTATATGTCACCGGTCCATTCAGCATGGGCTCAGTTCTTCCCTTTCAGGCCTTGGGGCGAGGCCCGAAGCCGCGTGCGGCGGATCGGGCTGCACATTGCGTGGGCTCCACCCCTGTGCGATCTTCAGGCCAACCGGGACGAAACGCACGCCTCGGCTGCCCGGGCGAGCATTGCGCCGCCCATTTTCCCGCCACCTCAGGGGACGCGCCGCTTGTGGCTGTCGACCCCGCAGGACTGGTATCGCAAAGGGGCGGTCATGATCCTCCTTCTCGATAACTATGACAGTTTCACCTATAACCTGCTCCACTATCTGGGCGAGCTTGGTGCCGAGGTCGATGTTCAGCGCAATGATGTTTTGAGTGCTGAAGAGGTTCTCGAACGCAAGCCTGAAGCCATTGTCATCTCTCCGGGCCCTTGTGACCCGGATCGGGCAGGCATTTCCCTTGATCTTGTCAAAGCGGCGAGCGGCAAGGTGCCGCTTTTGGGCGTGTGCCTTGGACACCAGGCCCTGGGCCAGGCCTTTGGCGGCCGGGTCGTGCGCGCGCCGGTCTGCATGCATGGCAAGGTCTCGCCCATGCGCCATACCGGGCAGGGCGTTTTCGCCGGACTGCCCGATCCTCTGGAGGCCACGCGTTATCACAGCCTGATTGTCGAGCGCGACAGCCTGCCGGACTGTTTCACGATTACCGCGGAAACCGAGGATGGCCTGATCATGGGCCTTCAGCATAAGGATTTTCCGTTGCACGGGGTCCAATTCCACCCGGAGAGTATTGCCTCCCAGAACGGTCATGACCTACTTAAGAATTTCCTAAATACCGTGTGACGCGGGCCACAGCCGGGCCCACACGCTGGTCCGCCACGATGGGGCTTCCCATGACAGACCGTTCAGCAAGCCATCTCGATGATTCCCCTGCCGCCTTTCCAGACATTCTGAGAAAGACCATCGGCGGGGCAGGCCTGTCGCGGCGCGAGGCGAGGGCGGCTTTCGATGCCATCATGGAGGGTGAGGCGAACGACATCCAAATCGCCGCCTTTCTGTCCGCCCTTGCTGCGCGTGGTGAGAGTGTCGAGGAAATCACGGCGGGGGCGCAAGCCATGCGCGCCCGGGCCCGGCGGGTTGAGGTTCCCGAACCGGTCGCCTTGAGCCTGATCGATACCTGCGGGACCGGGGGTGATGGCAAGGGAACGCTCAATATCTCCACCGCCGCGGCCATTGTTGCGGCCGGGGCCGGGGCTGTCGTTGCCAAACATGGCAACCGGGCTGCGTCCTCGAAATCCGGTTCATCGGATGTTCTGGATGCGCTCGGGGTCAATCTGGACGCGGATCCCGAAACAACGGCGCGAGCCATTGTCGAGGCGCGGCTCGGATTTCTCATGGCCCCACGCCACCATTCGGCGGTGCGCCATGTTGCGACGGTACGCCAAGCCCTTGGCGTGCGGACGATCTTCAATCTTCTGGGGCCTCTGGCCAATCCTGCGGGCGCACGGCGCCAGGTGCTCGGCGTGTTTCATGCCCGCTGGCTGGTCCCCATGGCGGATGTGCTGCGCAATCTGGGCTCGGATCGGGTCTGGGTCGTGCATGGCGCGGACGGTCTTGACGAATTGAGCATTGCGGGGCCAAGCCATGTCGCCGCCCTAGAGGACGGACGCATCGCGGAATTCGATGTGACGCCCGAGGACGCCGGTCTGCCGTGCCACAGCTTGGATGCCGTGCGTGGGGGAACGCCCCAGGACAATGCCCAAGCGATCATGCGCCTGCTCGACGGCGAGCCGGGGGCCTATCGGGATATTGTCTGCCTGAATGCGGCTGCGTGCCTTGTGGTCGCAGAGCATGCAGGCGATCTCAAATCCGGCGCATTGCTGGCCGCAGAGGCCATCGACTCCGGCGCCGCCAAGCGAGCCCTTGAGGGTCTCGTTGCCATCAGCCAAGGACTGCCCACGGGCCAAAAACCGAGTGCCATGCCATGAGCACCATTCTTGACAAGATCGCCGCCTACAAACGTGAAGAGATCCGGGAGCGGAAGGTCCAGCGCCCCCGCGCCGAGACCGAGGAGGCCGCCCGCAAGGCGCCTTTTGTGCGCGATTTCCAGGCCGGCATGGATAGGGCCCTTGAACAGGGGGCTTATGCGGTCATTGCCGAGATCAAAAAGGCGAGCCCATCCAAAGGCCTGATCCGGCCCGATTTTGATCCGCCGGCCTTGGCCCGCGCCTATGAGCTGGGCGGTGCGGCATGCTTGTCCGTGTTGACCGACGGGCCAAGCTTTCAGGGGGCGGATGAGTATCTTGTTGCGGCTCGGGAGGCGAGCGAGCTTCCCGTGCTGCGCAAGGATTTCCTGTTCGAGCCCTATCAGGTGGCCGAGGCCCGGGCGCTCGGTGCGGATTGTATCCTCGTCATCATGGCCGCCGTGACCGATGAGGAAGCCGCGGAGCTGGAGCGCACGGCCTTTGCCTGGGGCATGGATGTGCTGATCGAGGTCCATGACGAAGCCGAACTTGACCGGGCTTTGCGCTTGACCAGTCCGCTGATCGGCATCAACAACCGCAATCTGAAGACCTTCGAGACGACGCTGGAGACCACGGAGCGCCTGGCACCCCTCGTGCCGAAGGATCGGGTGGTGATCGCTGAAAGCGGTCTGTCGAGCCCGGATGATTTGGCCCGGCTTGCCCGAATTGGTGTGCGTCGTTTCCTGATCGGGGAAAGCCTGATGCGCCAGGATGATGTGACTGCGGCCCTGCATAACCTGATCGGGCCAGTGGCGGCCCACGGGGCCGCCCAGGGGGCCGGGCGGTGACGGGTCTAAATCACTTCACGGACAATGGTGCGGCCCAAATGGTGGATGTGGGCGGCAAGCCCGTCACGGACCGGCGCGCTGTCGCCTGCGCAGACATCCATGTGGCGCCGGAGACACTGGCTGTGATTGAGGCTGGCACGGCCAAGAAAGGGGATGTGCTCGGGGTTGCTCGCCTCGCCGGCATCATGGCCGCGAAGAAAACATCCGACCTCATCCCCCTGTGCCACCCTTTGCCCCTCTCCAAGATCACCCTCGATCTTGTGCCCAATCGCGCGGCGAACAAGGTGGAGATTACGGCGGAGGTGCGCGTCAGCGGGCGCACCGGGGTTGAGATGGAAGCCCTGACGGCCGTCTGTGCCGCGGCCTTGACCGTCTATGACATGGTCAAGGCCATCGACAAGAGCATGGTGATCGGAAACATCCGCCTTGTTGAGAAAGAGGGCGGCACTTCCTCCGCGCTTTGACAATCAGCTTACGATATTGTAGCCGCCATCGATGTGGTGAATGCCCCCGGTCACATTGAATGCCTCGGAACTGGCCAGGAAAGCCGCATAGGCGCCGACATCCTCAATCGTGGCCAGGTGATGGGTGGGCGCACGCTCGGCGGCATCGACCAGCATCTGGTCGAAATCGTGGATCCCGCTTGCCGCGCGTGTCTTCAGAGGGCCTGGCGACAGGGCGTGCACGGATATTCCTTTCGGCCCAAGCTCCGCTGCCACATAGCGGGTGACGGACTCTAAGGCGGCCTTCACAGGCCCCATGATGTTGTAGTTATCAACGACCTTTTCGGACCCATAGAAGGTGACCGTCATGCAGGTGCCGCCATTGGGCATGAGCGGTTCGGCCCGGCGAATGAGCCGCAGATAGGAATGGACGGAGATATCCATGGCGAGGGTGAAGCCTTCGCGTGAACAGTCGACGACCCGGCCATGTAAATCCTCACGCGGCGCAAAGGCGACGGCGTGGAGAAGGGCGTCAAGCTTGCCCCAACGCGCCGTGATTTCCTCAAACAGCGCGTCCGTTTGACTGTCCTCCCTCACATCGAGCGGCATGATAATGTCCGCGTCCAGGCTTTGCGCTAGGGGACGGACATAGGGCTCGGCCTTTTCATTGAGATAGGTGATGGCGAGGTCGGCGCCCTGGGCCCGAAAGGTCTTTGCGCATCCCCAGGCGATGGACTGGTCATTGGCCACACCGACAACGAGGATCTTTTTGCCTGACAATGAGAACATGACGGTCTCTCCATTGGAAAAAGGCGAAGGACGGAGTGTTTTCTTTTGATTGGGAAGGCACCTGCACTCAGCCCTACCCTTGGGTCTCATAACGGATGGGGTGGGGCAACGTCCACGGGTTTTGCCGGCAACTCTGCGTGTTGTTTCGCTCTGCCGCGATCAACTGTTCCCCATCAACTTGTTTGATCCGTATACCGGGCCATCTTCTGTTGGTTGGCCTTGATCCATTTGCGCGAAAGGCCCTGTTTTGGCGTAAAATGTCCGTCCCTGTCGTGCAAAAGTCCTTCCCTTACTCCATGGCTTGCAGGCACACTGAAATTTATCAATTTTAGGGCAGTTTCCTATTGCACCCCGTTTCATGCCGCCCCGCGTGCCGGGAATGGTGGTCGCAAGAGCAATGGGCAAGGCTATGGCAGGTGACGACGCAAGGATTCGGCGTCTCCATATCGAAGCGCTGAATGCGAAATACGTGGCCTGTCCATCCTGTGACGCCCTGTGGGAGCGGCCGTTTCTGGGGCCGGGTGAGCGTGCGCGGTGTGGCTATTGCCATACCGTTATTCTCACCAACAAGACGCGCAGTTCCGAGCGGACCGTGGCGCTGATGATTGCGAGCCTGGTCCTGTACGCGGTGGCAATCTCCTTTCCATTCATGCGCATGGAAGCGTCCGGCCTGGCCAACGAGATTTCCATCGTGGATGCCGTGCGCGTGCTCTGGGAAAACGGCATGCCGTGGATTGCCGTAACGTGCGCATTCTTTATTCTTCTGTTCCCCCTTGCGCGGATCATCTTGCTTTTGTTTCTCGGCGGCGTTCTTCAGGCCGGGGCCAGTACGAGTTCGGCCCATGCCGTGTCGTTCCGCCTTGCGCAGACGATCGAACCCTGGACCATGGCCGAGATTTTCATGATCGGTGTGATCGTTTCTCTGGTGAAGGTCGGTGCCATGGCGGATATTAGTCTGGGGCCGGCGTTTTGGGCCATGTCTGCCTTGATCGTGTTGCTGGCCATGGGGGCATCGGCCGTGTGCCGCGATACGATCTGGAGCGATATCAGGCGGGTGCCATGAGACAGGCGGGTGCCATGGGAGCTGAGGGGGACGTCGTTCGCGCCCGTGACAAGGGCCTTGCGTTGTGCCGCACCTGTCGGACGCTGACGGATCGGCCGGGCGAGAAATGTCTTGTGTGCGGAGCACGCACGAGCATGCGAGACCGACACAGTCTCCAGCGCGTTTGGGCCTTCTGGATTGCCGGTGTCATCGCCTATATCCCAGGCAATCTCCTGCCCATCATGATCACCCAGTCCGTGGCCGAAACAAATGCGTCAACCATCATGGGCGGGGTGGTGAGCCTGATCCACTACGAAAGCTATTCCATTGCGGCCGTGATCTTCATTGCGAGCATCGTGGTGCCGGTGTCGAAATTCATTGTCATTGCCTGGCTGGCCCTGTCGATCCAGCGGGGCTGGAAAATCGATGAACACCATCGGCACCTGGCCCATGAGGCCGTGGAATTCATCGGGCGATGGTCCATGGTCGATGTGTTCGTCGTGGCCGCTCTGGCAGCGCTCATTCAGATCAAAGGCATCATCGCAATTCTGCCAGGACCTGGCGTCGATGCGTTTGCCATCTCAGTCATTCTTACGATGTTTTCCGCCATGAGCCTTGATCCCCGATTGATCTGGGACCGCCATGCGGACGAGCGGGGGGAGAAGACCAGTGTCTGATCAAGACATCGCATCAGCGCAGATCGAACAGGCCAAACAGCGCCGGATTTCAGCGGTCTGGATCGTGCCCATCCTTGCTGCGGTCATCGGAGGCCTTGTGGCCTGGCAATCCTATGCCGATCAGGGGCCGCTTGTGGAAATCACCTTTTCCAAGGGGCACGGCATCGAGGCGGGCAAGACCGAGATCAAACACAATGACGTGGTCGTCGGTTTGGTCGAGGATGTGACCTTCACGGAGGGCCTCAAAGGCGTGCTCGTCAAGGCACGCATGGAAAAGATCGTCGCCCCCTATCTGGGTGACACGACGGATTTCTGGATTGTCAACGCGCAGATTTCAGGCACCGACCTGTCCGGCCTCGGAACGCTTCTGTCCGGCGCCTATATCGAGGTTGGCTGGGCCGAGAAGGCGGAGCGGCGCAAAACCCGTTTCGCCGGGCTTGATCTGCGGCCCTTGACACCGCCGGGCGCGCAGGGGCGCCACTTCAAACTGCGCAGCGAGACGGCCGGATCAGTCACGGTGGGTTCCCCAGTCTTCTATCGCCGCATTCGGGTGGGGCAGGTGGAAGGCCGTGCACTGGCCGACGACTTCAGCCATGTCATCTACGACGCCTTCATCCAGGCCCCCTATGACAAGCTGCTCGGTCCGGCGACCCATTTCTGGAATGTCTCAGGCGTGCGCATTGAGGCGGGCACGGAGGGACTTGCCGTTCAGCTTGAATCCCTGGAGGCGCTTATTGTCGGCGGCATCGCCTTTGGCAATGTGGGGGCAACGGTGGGCACGGCCTCAGTCTCGGACGAGAAAGTGTTCCCCCTTTATTCGTCTCGGGAAGCGGCAGAGGAAAGCCAATACGACGCGATCGCCGGCGAAGGGTTTTTGTTCATGGCCCTGTTTGAGGACTCCACCGAAGGGTTGGACCGCGGTGCCCCGATTGAGTGGCAGGGCATTCGGGTTGGCAGTGTGCGTGATGTGGTCCTTAAGCTCGATGATGAGCCAACGGGCGGACGGCAGGTTTATGTGGTGCTCGAAATTCAACCCGCGCGCATTGGTCTGCTGGATGTTCCGCCTGAGGAAGTCCGCGTGGCATTGAATGCATGGGTTGACTCCGGCATGCGGGTCCAACTCGCCACCGGTAACATCCTGACCGGCAAGAAGCTGGTGAAATTCGTTGACGGGATCGGCAAGGATGGCCAGCGGATCGATTTCGATACCCAGCCCTATCCGTCAATGCCGACCGCGCCGTCCGAACTTGGGGCCCTTGCTCAGAATGTCGAGCAGATCATTGCCAATGTGGCAGATCTGCCGATGGACGAGCTGGTGAGGTCTGTCATAACGCTGCTTGATGACACAGACGCGTTGGTGGCCAGTCCGGATACGGCCAAATTGCTGAAATCCTTCGCTGGGACGGCCGAAAACCTTGAACAGGCAAGCACGGATTTTCCGGGCCTGATCTCCAGCCTCAATCGGATCGCCGATGCGGGTGAGAACACGCTGGCCGGCCTGTCTCCGGACTCCCAACTTTATGCGGATCTTTCCGGTGCTCTCAGAAATCTGCGGGACGCAACACGCTCGCTTGCCGCCCTGGCGACGGTCCTGGAGCGCAACCCCAACGCAATTCTTACGGGACGGTGATCGATGGTCTTTATGCGATGGATAACAACAGCCGCGACCCTCGCCATGGTGGCCGGATGCGGTGGTGGTCCGGCCCCGGAATTCTATATTCTGGGCAGCACCAATGCGGCGCCCGCGCCCGTGACATCGACAACACAGATCGGCCTTGCTGAGATCGCGCTGCCGTCCTATGCCCGCAAGGACGCGATTGCGAGCCGGTCCGGGGAGCACCGCATCGTTCTTGATGACGCCAACCGCTGGGCCTCTCCGCCCTCGGAGCTTTTGACCGCGACCTTGAGCGAGAAACTGGAGCAACAAACAGGGTTCTCCGTTGTGGCGCGCCCCTATCCGAGCCGCTTTGATCCGGACATTCAGCTCAGTGTCTCGTTCGACCGTTTCCTGCGCAATCCCGATGGCGGTGTCGATATGGCGGGACAGTTTGTCGTGCTGCGCAAGGGGGAGGATGATGGTCCCCATATTGAGCGTTTCGCGCAGACTATCTCCTCCTATGGTACGCGCTATGAAGACTATATGAGAAGCGTCAGCCAAGGCGTGGATCGGCTCAGCGAAATGGTCTCAGATGTTATCCGCAAGCAGATGAACTGACACGGGGCTCGCTTTGACCAAAGAGGATCACAGCATGGGACGGCATCTGAGCGGGAGTGCCGTCTTTTTGGGGATCTTCTTCGCAATGGTCTGGCTTCCCTTTGGCCAGACAGCCTTCCTGGCCGACCATTGGATGAAGGTCGGGGCCTATATGGCGCCGATTCTGTTGTTCCTGGCCTTCAAGCAGCGCAATCGGGCCAGGGGACCGGCTCTGACCGACCTCAGCTTCATGTCCATGCTCTTTGCGGCGTTCTATCTGCTCCATCAGGTTGAGGAGCATTGGGTGGACTTTCTGGGCCGGGAATATGCGCTTTATGACCAGCTCAACACCATGATTGCCCAAGGTCTGGGTGAGGACAAATACGGGATTATGACCCGTACGGCCATATTTTACATCAATTCGGGGGCCGTCTGGGCACTGGCATTCACAGCTATTGCCTGCGCGCCCCGCCATGTTTTTCCCGCCGCAGCCATGGCCGGCCTGATGGTCGTGAACGGCCTGTCCCATGTCATCGTGGGCATTGTTAGCGCGTCCTATAATTCCGGTCTTGGAACATCCGTTTTGTTGTTCCTGCCATTCACACTCGCATTTTTCGTTGCCCTGCGGAGGGAAAGCCTGGCGCCCTTTTGGCTTATTGGCGCAGCAATGGCTTGGGGGCTTTTCGGCCATGTCCTGCTTTTCGCGGGTCTTTTCGCAGCCACGATTTACGGACTGATCCCCGTGGCTACCTATTATGCCGCACTGATCGCGTTCGGGGTTCTGCCTGTTTTTTTGTTTCGCGGCCGCATGAAACCCGCGTGATCCTTGGAACCAGCATCAAAGTCTTACATCACCCACATTCTGTGCAGCACACAGATCGTATCTGTTCTTGGGCAGGCCAGGGCAGCCGGGGCGCGGTTGCGTCCTCAAATGATCTGCTGAAAACTACCCGGATTGGGCCGGTGGTGTGGGCACAAGACAAGACGAACCCACAGCTCAGAGCCTGGATGGAATAAGGAGGCGGTGACATGCTGACGGTTTGGGGCAGGGCTGACGCGGCCAATGTACAGGCGGTTATGTGGTGCGTTGGTGAATTGGGGCTTGCCTATCGCCGCCTCGACATTGGCCATCGCTTCGGCGGCCTCGACACCCCAGATTTCGCAAAACTCAACCCAAACCGGACAATTCCGGTCCTTCAAGACGGCGACAACCCGCCCATGTGGGAGTCCGGGGCGATCCTGCGGTATCTGGCGCGCCGATATGGTGGCCCGTCATTCTGGCCGACCGATCCTGTCCCGCAAGCGGTGATTGACCAATGGGCGGAGTGGGGGAAGATCAATGTGCTGATGCTTTTCTTGAACGAAGTTTTTGCACAAATCGTCCGTACGCAACCTTCAAAGCGCGATCCGGGCCGCATTTCCAGCGGCCTGGAGACGTTGAACAGCCGATTTGACCTTGCTGAAGCGCAACTTCGGGGTCAGGATTATCTGGCGGCAGACAGTTTCACTCTGGCAGATATTCCGTTTGGCAATGTTCTTTATCGCTATTTCACCCTGCCAATCGAGCATTCGCCTCGCCCTGTTCTGGAGGCCTATTACAAGCGTCTCCAAGAGCGGCCAGCCTTCGCGGAACATATCATGGTGTCCTATGATGCCTTGTGGGAACGCGATTGAGGTGCGGGCTCCCGCGATCTCAGGCACCGCAAAGGTCCCAAACGGTGCTCCATCGCGCCGCTGGTTCGCCATGTGGACTCCTCAAGTCCTGCTGATGTCAGAACCAAGCAACACTGCAAATCGCCCACAAACCCGCCCTTGCAAGCGCGATGGGGAGCCATGGCCTGCGGCCGGACATCTTCGGCGGCGAGGCACCCAAACCCCAGACGTCAGGCCGATCACCGGTGAAGGATCAAGTCGCGATTGCGCGGGTGCTGCTTGAGCGCGGGCGGCTGGATGCCGCAAAGAGTCCAGGCCATGGTCTCGACGCCATGGGGAACGGGGTCCGGACGGTCGATGCGGCGGTGCCGGTCGAATTGGAGGACGCCTGTGCCGCCGCAGATCCGCGATCATCTTTTGAGCATGTCATATCAGATCACGCTGGATCGTCATCTCCGCTACCGCTTAAATAACGTGTGCTAACTATGTTCAGTCACTGCGCCTGGCGATCAAGGCCGCTGGTGCCCGACTGGGCGGGGAGGGCGGACGAACACTGGCTGGAGGCGTCCTACCCGGCGCAGTGGAGCCTTTGAGAGCCTGATGGGCCCAGAAGCGTGAGACCATACCGTCACGATACGCCCTAAAGTCCGCTGATCGGCGTTACAACTCCGGCGGACCGATCCTGAATATGTGTACAGGGCCGAGTCTGACCCCGTTTTAAAAACGCAAAATGACACCCTAAACCTGCGATTCCTCAAAGAAGGCGCCGCGGGCGTGGGTGCCAGCAGTGCGGCGACACCTGATGGAACTTTTTTGAAAAACCTGTTTCTATTTGCGGGCAGTGAAAGCATCTCTTCGTCTGATCAATAGTGCTATTTCAACCAATCTGACAGGATATCAAATTTTGTTCGAAACTTTCAGAATATTATTGAAGCAAGTTCACCTTAGCAATACATGGCAACCTTTGACAAGCCGGGCGAAAATTTGTCAGACTTGTGTATAATCCCTCTTGGTACAGAAAGCCGGACATGAACTTCCGGCTTTTTACATTCAGAAGTCGAAAAAATTCAGGAGATCATATGTGTGGAATAGCCGGTGAACTCCGCGCGGGACATGGTCAGCCGGACATCGGCGCCCTTGAGCGGGCTGCCGCTGCCTTGGCGCCACGTGGTCCGGACGGTTCTGGTCTGTGGGCATCTGGCCCTGTTGCGCTGGCCCATCGGCGCCTGAAGATCATTGATCTGTCGGATCGGGCTGCCCAACCGATGAATGATCCGGGACTGGGGCTCTCGGCCGTGTTCAATGGCTGCATCTACAATTACAAAGAGCTGCGCCAGGATCTGGCCGCGCTTGGGTATCAGTTTTTTTCGACGGGCGATACAGAGGTGGTTTTGAAGGCCTTTCATGCTTGGGGTGTGGACTGCGTTAAACGCTTCTACGGCATGTTTGCCTTCGCGATTTGGGATCGCGAGCGCCAGCGTTTGACGCTGGCTCGGGATCGTTTCGGCATTAAACCTCTGTACACGGTCTCCGGTCCTGGTTTTTTCCGCTTTGCATCAACGTTGCCCGCCCTGCTCGCCGCAGGTGATGTGGATACACGGATCGATCCCGTCGGTCTCAATTACTACATGAACTTTCATGCTGTCGTTCCGGCACCGTGGACCATCCTCCAGGGTGTTCGGAAGGTCCCGCCTGCCACCACTGTTGAGATCGACGCGGATGGTACGCGGCGGGACAATCTCTATTGGACTGTGACATATGGCACGCCTTCCGAAATGGCGGGCATGAGCGAGATCGAGTGGCAGGACGAGGTTTTGAATGTTCTTCGCCGCGCTGTCCGCCGTCGCCTTGTGGCGGATGTGCCCGTCGGCGTGCTGCTCTCTGGAGGGCTTGACTCGAGCTTGATCGTTGGTCTGCTGGCTGAGGAAGGTCAGGCTGGCCTCAACACGTTTTCGGTGGGGTTCGAGAGCGTTGGCGGGGAAGTGGGCGATGAGTTTCAGTATTCAGATCTCATCGCGCGCCATTATGATACCGAGCATCACAAGATCCATGTCGACAGCCGGGCCCTTCTGTTGCCGAACCTGCAGGACTGCGTGAGGGCTATGTCCGAACCCATGGTAAGCCATGATGCGATCGGCTTTTTCCTGTTATCGCGCGAAGTATCACGCCATCTCAAAGTGGTTCAGTCTGGTCAGGGGGCAGATGAAATTTTCGCCGGTTATCACTGGTATCCGCCCTTGATGGAAAGTAAGAATGGGGCGGCGGATTATGGTGCCGTCTTCCGGGATCGGAACCATGACGAATACCGGCGGGTTGTGAATCCAGCCCTTGTCGGCGAAGACCACGCAGAAGCGTTCATCGCGGAGCATTTTGCCGAACCCGGCGCCTCCTTGGCAATTGACAAGGGGCTGCGTATCGATCAGCAGATCATGCTGGTCGACGATCCGGTGAAGCGGGTGGACAATATGACCATGGCGTGGAGCCTGGAAGCGCGCGTGCCGTTTCTAGATCATGAGGTGGTGGAACTGGCGGCAAAGATTCCGGCGACCTTTAAACTCGCCGATGGTGGCAAGGGTATCCTCAAGGCCGCGGGCCGCCGCGTCATCCCTCGGGAGGTCATTGATCGCCCGAAGGGTTATTTTCCGGTGCCGGCTCTAAAACATCTGCAGGGAGATGTTCTCGACTATGTCCGTTCTGTGTTGAACACGGATCAGGCTCGCGAGCGGAAGATTTTCAATCCCGATTATGTGGACCTTCTCCTGCAAAACCCAAATGACCACATGACGCCTCTTCGCGGCTCTAAACTCTGGCAGATCGCTCTTCTGGAATTATGGTTGCAGGTTCATGACATCTGATATCGAAAATGGCCAAAGCCCCACGCATACCCAACCGGGTATGCTGGAAAACTCTGAAGGGAAAATATCAAGTCCGGACAGTGAGGCGATGCTCTATATGGGGTGGGGACGTCTCCTGTTCGGCCAGACATTCAATGAAGTTGGCATTCTTGTTGATGCACTTCGTCTTGAAGAAGCGGACGAACGGGATATCGCAGTATATGTGGATGATCCCCACATCGCCGTTGCGCTTGCTCCCCAAGAAATCTTTCTCGATCCGTCCTACACTTACCGGCTCAGCTTGTCTCAGGTTGGACAGACGAGTTCGGACGGTGCCCAGCTTCGCGGGATCAAGGTAAGGTCCGTGAACGGTCGAGCTGATGCTCAGGCCATCAATCGGATCTACGCCATGTGTCAGATGGTTCTGGTGCCGACGGATTTTCTGTTGCGCAATCGCGGATCCCGTCGATTGGTTCACCTGGTGGCCCAGGATGAAGAAAGCGGCGACATTGTCGGCACGGTGACAGGTGTGGATCATGTTCATGCCTTCAACGACCCCATGGGTGGCTCAAGCTTGTGGTGCCTTGCCGTAGATCCTCAATGTCGAATTCCGAAAGTCGGCGAGGCTCTTGTTCGCTATCTCATCGCGTTTTATCGCATGCGGGAGCGTGCGTTCATGGATCTTTCGGTGATGCATGACAACGAGCCTGCAATATCATTGTACGAACAAATCGGTTTCGAGCGGATCCAGGCCTTTACGCTGAAATACAAAAATCCGGTCAATGAAAAGCTTTACACGGCACCGCTGCCTGAGACACGTCTGAACCCTTATGCTCGGATTATTATTAATGAGGCACGCCGGCGTGGTATCGCCGTCGAGATTGAAGACGAAGACGCAAGCCTCTTCAAGCTGAGTTTTGGCGGCCGGTTCATTTCTTGTCGCGAGTCGCTGAGCGATTTGACCTCCGCCGTGGCGCTCCAGCGGTGCGACGACAAATCCCTCACCCATCGCCTGCTCGCCAAGGCAGGCCTGCGCGTGCCTGACCAAATCGAAGCGGGCGATCAGGACGCCGAGAACGCATTTTTGAACCGGCACGGACGAATTGTGGTGAAACCGGCCCAAGGAGAGCAGGGCGCGGGTATTACTGTAGATGTGCGCGAGCAAGAGGCATTGGTACGGGCAGTTGGGGAGGCACGCATCATTTGCGACCGCGTGTTGTTGGAGGAATTCTGCGAGGGCGAAGATCTGCGTATCATCGTGATTGGTCATGAGGTTGTTGCCGCCGCGATACGACGGCCGGCAACGGTGATCGGTGATGGCGAACACACGGTCCGTCACCTCATCCAGCTTCAGAGCAGGCGCCGTCGTGCAGCGACCGGGGGTGAAAGTACCATTCCATTAGATGCGGAAACGGAGCGCTGCGTGATCCTGGCAGGCCATGACCTGGATCAAATTTTGCCACCTGGCACGGCCCTGGAGGTGCGCAAGACGGCAAATCTCCACACGGGTGGTACGATTCACGATGTAACAGACGATTTGCATCCGGAGCTTGCGACGGCAGCCCTTGAAGGTGCCCGAAGCCTGAACATTCCTGTCGTCGGTTTCGATCTGCTTGTGCCCGCAGTGGACGGTCCACACTATGTGATCATCGAAGCCAATGAGCGACCGGGCCTTGCCAATCACGAACCTCAGCCAACGGCTGAAAAGTTCATTGATTTGTTGTTCCCGCAAACCGCTACATAATTTGTATCGTAATATTCTTGCAGAATGCACCGCGCTTGAATTCAGTCAGTCGATACAAAAGGAATGCCCATGCCCAGCCCGCTTGCCATCGATCATCAACGTCTTGTCGAACGTTTGTTTGCGCTGCTGACCATGCCAAGTCCAGTCGGTTATACTGACAATGCCGTTCATCTGGTTTGCGGATGGCTGACGGAAATGGGGGCCCGCTTTGAACTCACGCGACGTGGTGCCGTGCGTGTGGATTTGAGTGGAACCCAGGCCAGTCCTGACCGCGCCATCGTAGGACATCTCGATACGTTGGGAGCGCAGGTTACACGGCTCAAGGAGAACGGCCGCCTTGCCCTGCGACCCATCGGTCATTGGTCGTCACGCTTTGCCGAAGGCGCCCGCGTTACATTGATAAGCCGTCAGGAGCAATTGCGTGGGACCATCCTTCCACTGAAAGCCTCGGGACACACCTACAATGAGGAAGTGGATACTCAGCCTACGAACTGGGATCATGTGGAGTTGCGGGTTGATGCGCCCGTGGCCAATGTGGCCGATCTTGAGGCCATGGGTGTCCATGTCGGCGACATTGTTGCAATCGACGCGCAGCCGGAATTGAGCCCTCACGGATTCATCAACAGCCGGCATCTTGATGACAAGGCCGGCGTTGCCGCCATGTTGGCCGCCCTTGAAGCACTGATTTCGAGTCATGTCCCCCTTCCAGTAGACTGCCATTTCTTGTTCACCATTTCCGAAGAGGTCGGCGTGGGCGCGTCGGCTGTGCTTCACGGCGATGTGGCTGAAATGGTTGCCGTTGACAACGGTACGGTGGCTCCAGGTCAGAATTCATCTGAATACGGTGTTACGGTTGCAATGGGCGATATGACCGGACCGTTCGACTACCACCTGACCGGCATGCTCCTCGATTTGTGTAAGGAGCATAAGATTGCGCATCAGCGCGACGTTTTCCGCTTCTATCGGGCCGACGCGGCATCGGCCTTAGAGGCTGGAAATGACATTCGTACAGCCCTTCTTTGTTTCGGCATAGATGCCAGTCACGGCTATGAGCGGACAAATGTCGATGCGCTGGTCCAGCTTGCCCGCCTCCTGACGGTCTATGCCCAGATGCCGCCTGCTGTTGCGCGCGATAAAACAGAGCTTGGCCCCTTGAAGGGTTTTCCCGATCAGCCTCAAGTGGGGGAATTTCACTAGAGCGCCAGGTGTTTGTTCCGGGTGGGATGCGATTTCGTCCCGTGCTCCCCTCAATGAAGATCCGGGCCGCCCCCGGAATGTCAGTGCGAAAGACCAAGCCGAATTCATGCAGCCCCGCCCAATCGACCCAAAGTCCGATCCCACCCACATCCGCTGGCTAAAGCGGTTTCGCCCACCTGTGCTCTTTGTCCTGGCCGGGCTTGTGGTCATGTGGGGACCGAAGGCGACCCCTGCCGACTTGGCGTTACCGGAATGGTTTGCGTCGACAGCCTTGATTGCGGCCCGCATGCTGTTTATCGCCGCGATAGGCTGGAGCGCCACGACCCTGGTGGACGGGTTGATCAAACGCCGTCTTGCAGGTCTTCGGCTCGATCAGCCTGATAATCTGGCTGCCCGCAAAATTGCGACACGGCTCGATGTCGTACGGCGCATCTGGATCGTTCTTGGCGGAACGATCACAGTGGCTGCCGCTTTGACCGTTGTGCCGGGCATACAACAGGTTGGCATTAGTCTTTTCGCGTCCGCCGGGATCACGGGTCTTGTCCTCGGCATCGCGGCCCGTCCCGTCCTGACCAATCTGATTTCAGGGTTGCAGATTGCGTTCACTCAGCCCATTCGGATCGATGATGCTGTGGTCATCGAAGGCGAGTGGGGATGGATCGAGGAGATCGGCCTCTTCTTCGTTGTGGTCAAAATTTGGGACTGGCGACGGCTCGTTGTGCCGTTGTCGTATTTTGTGGAAAGGCCCTTTCAAAACTGGACGCGCCAGACTGCGTCAATTATCGGAAGTGTCACGTGGTCCCTTGATTATCGGGCACCGGTAAAGCTGATGCGCGCAAAACTCGATGAAATCTGCGAGGAATCGGCGCTATGGAGCGGCGATGTTGTGAATTTGCAGGTCGTTGAGACGGGATTGCACACGATCACAGTGCGCGCTCTTGCGAGCGCACGCACCTCCCCGCAGGCCTGGGACCTGCGCTGCCTCATTCGTGAGGAAATGATATCTTGGCTACAAACCAATCACCCGGAGGCACTGCCACGTATTCGGGCTGATGCAGACCTCAGGGACGAGGCAGCGCACGCCTACGATCCGCCTAGAAATCATTTGCCTGAAAAGCCGTTCGACCGCGACCATAGTCTCGATTTCGGTCCGGCTGGCAACGATTGAGCTCCTGCCGCGGTTTGCGCTCCTTTCTTGCGCCGCGCTACATCAATGCATTCTATCACGGAGTAAAGCTTGGCTTCGATCAAACGCAAAGTGACCCTCTCAGTGCGCAATGCAACCTTGGGCGATATTCCAGATATTCTGGCTTTGGACGAACGGGCCTATCGGGAAATGGACCCTTATGATGCTGGAATGATCAGGGGGCAAATCACAAATTATCCGGAAGGTCAGTTCGTCGTAGAATATGAAGGCACTATTGTCGGCTATGCTGCTTGCTTCCGGATTTCTGAGAATGCGGCCATGAAACCCCATACATGGTCGGAGATCACCGGCGGCGGCTTTGCCGCGCGACATGACCCGCAAGGTGAATGGCTTTACGGCATGGAGGTGTGTGTGGACCCGACGCGGCGTCGTCTGCGCATCGGCCAGCGCCTGTACGATGCTCGTCGCCAGCTCTGTGAGGCTCAGGAGATCAAGGGGATCGTATTTGGAGGGCGACTGCCCGGTTGGGCTCGTCGGCGCAAGTCGTTTCCCGATCCCATGAGCTATGTGGAAGCGGTGCGAAGCCAAGAAGTGAGCGACCCCTCCGTGGCCTTTTTTCTGCGCTCCGGCTTCGAGCCGATTGGTGTGCTGAGTAATTATCTGCCCGAGGACAAAAGCTCTGGTGGCGCCGCCATTCACATGGTTTGGCGCAATCCCTATGCAGAAGCCTTCGAAGGCGCTGTCAGCCATGCCCATGCGCCAAAGGATGTTGTGCGTGTCGCAACGGTGCAGTTTCAGCAGCGCATGGTCCATTCATTCGACGAATTCATCAGTAATGTTGAGTACTTCGTCGATGTCTGCGCCGACTACCGGTGCGATTTTGTGGTGTACCCAGAGTTGTTCACGCTGCAACTTCTTGCCCTTGAAAGCCGCCGCCTGACTCCCGCAGAGTCCGTTGAGGCTTTGACGGCGTACACACCGCGTTTTGTCGATGCCATGCGCGCGATGGCTATCGGCCACAACATCAATATCATTGGAGGATCCCATCCGACCCGGACGGAAGATGGGGACATCCAGAATGTGGCTTACTGCTTTTTGCGTGATGGTTCGGTTCATGCGCAGGAAAAGATCCATCCCACCCCGAATGAGCGCCACTGGTGGAACATCATGGGCGGCGACCAGATCGCCACCATTCCGACCGATTGCGGACTCATCGGTATCTTGATCTGCTACGACTCGGAGTTTCCGGAATTGGCTCGACGACTGGCGGACGAAGGGGCCAGGATTCTGTTTGTCCCTTTCTGTACAGATAATCGCCAGGGCTATTTGCGTGTTCGTTATTGCTGTCACGCGAGGGCCGTGGAGAACCAGCTTTACGTGATCATGTCGGGAAATGTCGGCAATTTGCCGAATGTGGAGAATATGGATGTCCAGTACGCGCAATCCGCGATCCTGACCCCATGCGATTTTCCCTTCGCGCGAGACGGCATTGCTGCGGAGGCGAGTGAGAATGTTGAAACAGTGACGATTGCGGATCTGAACCTGCCCGATCTTTCTTGGGCCCGATCCCAGGGCACGGTTCAGAATCTCCGAGACCGGCGCTTCGACCTTTACAAGACTGTTTGGGAAAAGAAGGTATGACGCGGGGGCCGTCACCACTGCCGACTTTGAGCACCCACCGGTTTTGGAGATCGGCTGCCTTGTTCATGCTGTACATGGCACAGGGTGTACCGGAAGGCTTGCTCTATGTCGCCGTGCCGGCATGGCTCGCGGCACAGGGCGTCGCGCCGGAGGCCATTGGCAGCTATATCGCGATCATCCTTCTACCCTGGAGTCTCAAGCTGATCAATGGGTTGCTCATGGACCGGATTGCTTACCTGCCCATGGGGCGGCGCAGACCATGGGTGATTGGGGCTCAGCTGGCTTTGATCGTAACACTCATCGCTTTCGGCACCCACGCACCCGATAGTCAATCGCTCCTGTTTTTGATGATCACGGGGTTTCTGGTTAATCTGTCCGCTGCTTTTCAAGACGTAGCCATTGACGGAATGGCGATTGATGTTGTGCCAGAGGATGAGCGTGCACAGGCCAATGGTGTCATGTGGGGTGGCAAAACGCTGGGCATTGCCGGTGCCGCCCTCGTAACAGGTACAATCATTGGACGTTATGGCTTTGCTGAGGCTGCGCTGGCCACCGCAGGGTTCGTAACCGTTGTCATTGCCGTACCCGTTCTCCTGCGTGAAAGGCCAGGAGAGCGTCTTTTACCGTGGACGGATGGTGCGCCCGCTATGGAATCTGTAGGCCGACAAATGCATGCATGGTGGCCATTGGCAAGGCGTTTGGCGCAATCCGTGCTACCGCTCGGCAGTCTTGTATTCGCGGCTGGAATTTTCGTGGCTTTTACTGGGTATGGAATGGAGCAGGCCTTCGCCCCTGTCCTTGCCGTGCAGATGTTGGGCTGGAGCGATGAGGGCTACAGCCAGCTTGCCGGCATCGCCAATTTTGTCGGGGGTTTGTTCGGTGTCGTGTTGGCCGGCGTCCTGGCCGACCGCTTCGGCGCCTTGCGGACATTGGTATTCACGCTGAGCGTAATGGCAGCCTTGCAGGCTGGGCTTGCTGCGTTACCCGATTTTTGGTCGGAGGGGTTCCAGTTCTTCAAGGTTGCCTATCTGCTGCTCTTTGTCTTGATGTCCGTTTCTCTTTATGCGGCAGCCATGGCGCTCTGCCAGCCGGCCGTCGCGGCAACCCAGTTTTCGGTTTATATGGCGATCCTCAATTTCGGCACGTCATTCGGTGCGCAAGGATTTGGCGTTGTCGAGGGACGCTACGGCTTTAGTGGGGCTCTGGCTGTCGGGGGCGCAGCGTGCCTCGGTGGGGCAATCCTGTTCGGATTATCCGCCCAAATATCGACCGGCCGCCGTCAGCATGCTGTAGTCTCTTCATGAGTGGTTGACATTACCATCGATTTCCAAGGGCCGTCGGTTGCGACAGCCTCCGATCCGTTTACCGCATTGTTGCAGGTTCCGGTGCAAGCCACTGTGGCCAGCCCCGTGCCAGGCTAGTGTCGTGGATCAGAAGTCCGCATGAGA
>CAYUYV010000012.1:0-52829 GCA_964449455.1 uncultured Alphaproteobacteria bacterium
TATGGGGCTCCTTGCCGAAGAAGTTCTTCACCAGTTCCTGGATCTTCGGCATGCGGGTCATGCCGCCCACCAGAACCACTTCGTCGATTTCGCTCGCGGACAGGCCGGCATCTTTGAGGGCCGACTTGCATGGACCTTCCGTGCGCTTCACCAGGTCTTCGACCAGGGCCTCAAGCTTGGCCCGGGAGAGTTTCATGTTCAGGTGCTTGGGCCCGGACTGGTCCGCCGTGATGAAGGGCAGATTGATCTCGGTCTGGGTCGCGGAGGACAGTTCGATCTTGGCTTTCTCGGCAGCCTCTTTCAGGCGCTGGAGGGCCAGACGGTCCTTGCGCAGATCAATGCCCTGTTCCTTTTTGAACTCCTGGGCGAAGTAATCGAGGATGCGCATGTCGAAATCTTCACCGCCCAGGAAGGTGTCCCCGTTGGTGGACTTCACTTCAAACACGCCGTCGCCGATTTCGAGGATCGAAACGTCGAAGGTACCGCCGCCCAGGTCATAAACGGCGATCGTGCGGCCATCCTTTTTGTCGAGGCCATAGGCGAGGGCTGCTGCGGTGGGCTCGTTGATGATGCGCAGCACTTCAAGACCGGCGATCTTGCCGGCGTCTTTCGTGGCCTGGCGCTGGGCGTCGTTGAAGTAAGCGGGCACGGTGATCACGGCCTGGGTGACTTCATTGCCCAGATAGCTTTCGGCGGTTTCCTTCATTTTCTGAAGGATGAAAGCGGAGATTTCGGATGGCGCGTAGGATTTGTCCTCGCGGCCTTCAACCCAGGCATCGCCATTTTGGGCCTTGACGATCTTGTAAGGCACCATGTCCACGTCCTTTTGGACGGTGGGGTCGTCGAAGACACGGCCGATCAGGCGTTTGATGGCAAAGAATGTGTGCTCGGGATTGGTCACGGCCTGGCGCTTGGCCGGCTGGCCGATCAGGCGCTCGCCGTCTTCGGTGAAGGCCACCATGGACGGGGTCGTCCGTGCGCCTTCCGCGTTTTCAATCACCTTAGCCTGGCTACCGTCCATGATGGCAACGCAGCTGTTGGTCGTGCCCAGATCGATCCCGATAACTTTCGACATGGTCTCTTCAATTCCCTCTGGCAGGTCCCACCAGGCCCTAAGGCACCCGGCGCGATCCCCTTGATCACTGATTGTCTTTCAGACTCGCACCCCGTGCGGGATGACCGATTGCGGACGCTGGTCTTGGTCTGGCGACAGGGATCAAATAGGGCTCCCTCCGCCAGTCCTGATTTCGAATCGCCCAGCCCCACCGCATCACGGTTCCGACCGGATATAAGAAGAGCATGCAAAACCCGCAAGCGCGGATTGCCCGCCAGGAGGTGGAAGGCCCGTTCAGATATCCGTCGCGCTAGGGTCTTCGCCTCCCAATTCCTCAAAGCTTGCATCAACTTTGAGGGAGGCCAACCGTTTACGCTGTACGGCGGCCTGACCTGCAACCCGGACAACAAGGGCCTGGAAGCGCTCACTATCCCACAGGCTTTTGAAGTAGGGATGCTTTTTAAGGGAGCCAGGCATGAGGCCGCAGATCGGGTCGGAAATACGCACCAGACCCTGTTCGACGGCGGCTTCCAACGTGTCGAGGGCGGCCTGTGTCCGGCCGCCGACAGCCTGGGACGCGGCCCGTCCCATCTTTTTGCACAGGAGATCAAAGACGGGCTCCTGGCGGGTCCAACTGGCTTCAAGGGCGAGGCTTAGCCTTTCTGCCTGAGCTGTCTTGCCCTGAAGTCCGAGGGCATGCGCCGCCATGAGCGCGAGGGCCTTGCTCAATTTGCCCTTCATGGGCGGCGTATCGGCTTCCAGAAGGCGGGGATCTATCGCCCTGACATGGGACAAGACTGCGCCCGGCTGGTTCTGAAGAACGCCCATCATGGCCTGCCACAGGTTGACCCGGGAGGGTTTGAATTCTTCCTTTCTGCGCTCAAGAAGCATGGCAGCGGCCTCCAGATTGCCAGTGAGGACCATCTTGGACAACTGCGCTTCGACGTTTCCGGGCATTTTAAGGAGGATGCGGTCATAGGTGGCAATGGCGTCGTCAACTGCGCCAAGGGCTTCCTGATGGGACGCCAGGTTGAACAGGCCCAAAATGTCAGCGCCAAGACTGATAGCCTTTCGGGTATAGTGGATGGCGCTGTCCTCGCGTCCGACATTGGACTCAAAAGCGGCTGCGGCAAAATAGCCGTCAGGGCTGTCCGGGTAGAGATCGATGAGCTGGCGCAGCAGTGCGCGCGCTTCCCCAAACCGGCCAAGGGAGGTGAGTGTGCCGGCTGCATTGCGCAGTCCCCGCTGGAACAAGGGGTCGATTTCCAGTAGATTTTCGAACTGTTCGTGGGCGGCGAGAATGTCATTCTCGACATTCATCAGTAGGATGCCATACCAGAGCCGTGCTTCCACATGGCGCGGGTCAAGCCGGATTGCCTGTTTCAAGGAGGCCTTTGCGGTGACCATCATGGTCTCCTCGCGCGGCCCGAAGGCCGGCGCTGTCAGGACGTCGTCAAGGTAAAGCAGACCGCGCGCCGCATAGGCGGTTGCGCAGCTCGGATCGATGCTCAGTGCACGGTCAATCAGCAGGCGTGCCTCATCCCCGGTAGTGTCCCCGGTCCGGCCATTCTTGATTGAGCTGTCCCTGAGGAGAAGCTTTGCCGATGCCAGATGGGCGAGCACTTCGGCTTGTCTCGGTTCAGCGGCAAGGGACCGTTCAAACAGATCGATGGCCGCCGCGATATTGTCCGTACCGCGCAAGCGAAGGCGCGCAAGGCCGATCAGGAACAGCCGCCTTGCTTGAGGGTCGACATTCTCAGCTTCCGGCAGGCTCTGGCGCAGAGCGTCCTCTTCGGCCGGGCCTTCGCCTTCGCCGATGAGCTGGCCTTTCAGCAAGGAGGCCACTTTGACTGCGATGGTGCGTTGGATATCGAGGGTGTTCTCCGCAACCCGGTCATAGGTTGCCGACCACAGATTGAAGCCCGTATCGGCCTCTATAAGCTGGGTCGTGATGCGCAAACGATCATCGGCGCGGCGCACACTGCCTTCGAGCACATAGCGCACATTCAGGCGCTGGGCGATGGTGCGGACATCCTCACCGCGGCCCTTGTAATAAAAGACCGACGTGCGGCCGACGACACGCAGACCGGGGACTCGGGCAAGATTGTTCAGAACGTCTTCGGTCAAACCGTCGGCGAAATAGCCGTCTTCCTGCTCATCGGAAAAACTCGCGAACGGCAGCACAGCGATGGAATTGGCCTCCGACCCCCGTTGGGGCATGAGGCTCGCCGTGATGGGCCCCTCGGCCCGTATGAATGTTGAGGGCACTTTTCCAGCCGCCATGATGGCAATGCCAATAACAACCCCCATCACCACAAGATCAATTAAAAAAGCCTGTGCGGGCATCATCAAGGGACACGGCGCGGGCCCGGCCCATGAGCCAGGTTGCGGCGAGAGCGGCCGGCATACCGACAATCGTCAGCAGGATAACCAGGCGCAGGGTCTCGTCGGGCAGCTCAAAGGCAGGAAGCAGGACCGAGGCGACCTGAATGACCAGCCAGGCGATGACGACATAGGCGGTCGTGGCGCGAAGCAATGGTCTTTGCCAAAGCTGCTCCCAAACCTGTCTCATAAGGCCATTCCCCTTTGCCTTTGTCCGGTTGCCGCATTGCGCCATGGCAGATGGTTCATGTCCGGACCTGCAAGACAATCGTGGCGGTTTGCGGACCCCAAGTGCCAGCGATCGCGAAAAACCTGTGGGCAACGCTTTGAAGGCGGCGCAGACCATAAGCGGAAAGGACTGCCAATGACCATCAAAGTGAACGGCTTTCTCATCTATCCGGACGCCCTGGATCGGACCGATCAGGAGGCACTTCTCACGGCGATCCGCTCCGTGCTCGCCGATGCGCCGCTTTATCGACCGGCCATGCCGCGCACGGCCCAGCCCTATTCCGCCCTGATGAGCAATTGCGGACCCTTTGGCTGGGTCTCCGATCGGACCGGATATCGCTACCAGGATCGCCATCCTGAGACGGGGCGTGCTTGGCCCGCAATGCCAAAGGCCTTTCTGTCGCTCTGGGATGCCTATGCCGCGTGTGCCGCCCAGCCCGAAGCGGCGTTGATCAATTACTATGCCGCCTCAGCCAAACTGGGACTGCATGTGGACTCAACGGAGGAGGACCGGGACGCGCCAGTTCTGTCCGTATCGCTGGGCGACACGGCGGTGTTCCGCATGGGCGGGGCCCGCCGCAAGGACCCCACGCGCTCGGTTCGTCTCACCTCGGGGACCGTGGTCGTCATGGGCGGGGCGGCCCGCCTCGCCTATCACGGGGTGGACCGCATCCTGGCCGGCTCCTCCCGCCTTCTTGAGGAAGGCGGGCGCCTCAGCGTGACTTTGCGCCGGGTCACACGCTGGTCTGAGGCACCGGAGCCTTCCGGCGGCCCCGCCGGACCGACTTTGCCCAAAGATTGAGCACCTCCACTATCAGCGAGAAGCCGATCGCGAAATAGAGATAGCCGCGGGGCATGTGGAAGCCGATGCCATCGGCCACCAGCGCCATGCCGATCAGCAGCAGGAAGCTCAGGGCCAGCATTTTCGTGGTTGGGTGTTTGTGGATGAAGTCGCTGACCGGGCCAGCGGCGGCCATCATCACGACAATGGCGCTGGCCACCGCCGCGATCATGACACCCACATTGTCGGTCAGACCCACGGCCGTGATCACGCTGTCGAGGGAAAACACCACATCGAGGGCCATGATCTGAAGAATAATGATGCCAAAGACGGCCTTAGACCCATCGCCATGGCTCTCCTCGCCGCCTTCGATGGTCTCATGGATCTCCATGGTGCCTTTGGCAAGCAGGAACATGCCCCCACCAATCAAGATCAGGTCACGCCAGGACACCTCATGGCCCCAAAGCGTGAAAATCGGCTTGGTGAGGCCGATAATCCAAACAATCGAAAACAGCAGCGCCACGCGCATCAAAAGGGCGCCGGTGAGGCCGATGAAGCGGGCTCTCGCCTGCTGCTCCTCTGGCAGCTTTGAGGCAACGACGGAAATGAAAATCACATTGTCGATGCCAAGAATGATCTCCAGAAAGGCGAGCGTCAGGAAGCTCAGGGCAAGCTGAGGATCGAGCAACTGTTCCATGGGGGGCCTCTCGATGGCGATGGGCGGTGGATGGAAGCCGGCGCACCGTTTTTGCCCGGCATAGCCGTGCGGCCCCGGGTCATTAACCACAACACGATAGCATGGGCCTATGCTGGTTGCGATGACGCAACGCCAAGGTGCCGCGAAGGGCTTGCGTTCCCTGGGTCTTTCGACGAAAGATAAGGGGCGGCGGCCGTTGTCGCCGGGGCGTATCGCCTGGGGGCCATGTCAGATAGAGGGTGGTGGGACCGTGAAGCGCAGACGTTCAGGTATGGTCGAGGACTCCAATGTCGACCTGACACCCATGCTCGATGTGGTGTTCATTCTGCTCATCTTCTTCATCGTGACGGCGACCTTTGTGCGCGAGCGCGGCATCGACGTGCTGCGTCCTGACAACAACGAAGATCAGCAAGAAGCCCAGAATGTCTTTCCCATACTGGTGTTCATCAACAGCCAGAACGACATTCAGCTCAACGACCCGCGGACCGGCGAGCCGCGCACGATCGATATCCGCAGTGTGCGGGCGAATATCGAACGCCTGCGCGTTGACAATCCCAAAGGTCCTGTTGTGATCCAGGCGGAGCCGGAAGCTGATATGGGCATTACCATCCAGGTGCTCGACCAGGCGCGCCTCGCCAACGCACCATCCGTGACGATTTCCACGGTGGAAGGCTGACGGCAGGCGGGGCAAGCGCCCACGCTCGGATCTCTCCTTCCGTTTAAGCCGGTGACAACTATAGTCATCGGCTTTTTTGTATTCCGGACCCAACCAGGATTGTCAGTAGAGAGAATGGGCTGGGTCCCTGCAACGGATTGGGGTCCCTGCAACGCGCGAGGCGCAGAGCCGAGACCGCATGAACAGCCTCGGCTCTGATCGGCGAACGGGTCACCGGCTTCAATACGTGACGTCTGCCGCGTCCTGCACAAGCTGGTCCAGATCGTCGGCCCCAAGGCTCACCCGGTCGTTCCCGTCCCGGTGGCCAAGCAGGGTGTGCCGTGGCGAGCTAAAGAAAGAAAGCAGATGACCGAGACATCCAGAAAAGACCAGGCAGCGGCAGCGACCGTGATCGGCTACACGGTGACTGCCGTGCGGATCGCCGCCCTCGTCACGATCGCGGTTGGGTTCTGGATTATTGCCACCAAGGAGACCCTGCGGATCGCTGGTGTCCTCATCGTTGTTTTGGGCGTGTTCGACTGGGTGGTCATCCCGCCCATCCTGCGCCGGCGCCTGGAGCGAACGGCGCGCGAGAATGAAGGCAGCTCCGCCCCCTGAGCACTGTGCGCCGTGACTTCAAGCGTCTCAGAACGGCGGCGTCCAGCCGGGTACGGGGGACACGCCAAACAGATAGCCATGACCGTAGAACAGGCCGAAAAAGACGGCAAGGGCGGCAAGCCACTGCCACCAGGCAATCTCACCAAGGCCCTTGAGGCTGCTGCGGCCCTGGATAAGCGCCGCAAACGGAATATTCGAGGTCTGCTGGGCGTAGAGGGACCAGGCTGGGCCCATGGACCGGGCGCGCTTGGCATCGATCGAGCGCGTACCCTGGAGCGTCAGCACGATAAAGCCACCAAACAGGATCAGTGAGGCCAAATCTCCGTTCACGGACAGATGGAAGATGGCCCAGAGCGCCACACCCCACAAAAAGGGGTGGCGGGTGATGTGCTGGATGCCCTTGGCCACAGGGTTGGGGATGGCCATGGGGCCGGCCTGCACCGAGGTCACGCTCGGCGTCGTGATGCCGATCACCACGAAAATCGTGGCAACCAGCATGACCAGGCCACCAAGATGGTAGAGAAGATCCGGGGCCATCCAGAGAAAGGTGTTGTCCGCTGAGACCACCGCCCGATTGTAAAATCGGATCATCAGAACAATGAGGACCAGCGAGACCACGGAATAAGCGCCCATATAGGGCCCTTCGCCGAGGCGGCGAACCAATGCATCCCGGGCTTTCGTTCCCGAGATGCCCCAGTGAATACCCACAAAACCGAGTACTGCGAGAACCAAACCGATCATGGCCACTCCCTCCCCAAAAGACACACCTTTTGGCTAGAGCCTCTCCAATTGGCCTGGAAGGTGCCGTGATCTGGATCAATCAGGCGGTCGTGTTCACAGTCCCACCCGGCTTCGGTGCCTCAGGTTGTGGCGGCGCGCTTTGCGCCTCATCACTGCCGCCGCCGCCCTCTCCGTCCGCGCCGTCAGACGGTCCACCGGATTGTGCGGGCGCCTCCACATCCTTCGCCACGGTCACCATGGCCGGACGCAAGAGGCGATCCTCCATCACATAGCCGATCTGGAAAACCTCGACGACGGTGCCATTGGGTTGGCCTGTTCCCGGCACTTCCGCAACGGCCTGGTGGCGGTTCGGGTCGAATTTCTCGCCTTTGGAGTCAACGCGGCGGATGCTGTAGCGCTCGAAGCAGGCCAACAGCTCTTTTTCGGTCATCTCGACGCCCGTAATGACGTTTTTGACCATGTCAGAGGCGTTGTCCCGTTCCTCCTGGGGGATGGTCTCGATGGCCCGCCGCAGATTGTCGGCCACGGAAAGCAGATCGCGGGCAAATTTGGTCATACCGAATTTTGCTGCTTCCTGCTTGTCCTTTTCCGCCCGGCGCCGGGTGTTTTCCGCATCCGCCATGGCCCGCAGCAGCTTGTCGCGCAGCTCGGCGATCTGTTCTTCCGGCGTCTGATTGGGATTGACCGCGCCTGGCTGGGCCTTCGGCTCCGCATCCGGACCGGTCTCAGGGTTTTGGGCGCGCTCTTCACTCACGCTGACATCTCCATGTTCTGGGAAGACACTATCAAGAAGCGATCGGGGCTACCTGCTACTTGGACCGGCACGCCTATCATGACAAGAGGCGTCCGACCACCTTGGCGGTATAGTCCACCATGGGAATGACCCGTGCATAGTTGAGCCGTTTGGGCCCGACAATGCCAATCACGCCAACAATGCGCTGCTCTCCGTCGCGGTACGGGCTGACGATGACGGATGAGCCGGACAGGCTGAACAGTTTGTTCTCCGAGCCGATGAAAATGCGCACGCCTTCGCCCTGCTGGGCAAGTTCCAGGAGGCGCACCACATCCTGCTCGCGTTCCAGATCGTCAAAGAGCTGGCGAACCCGCTCCAGATCCTCCTTGGCGCTCAAATCCTCCAGCAGCCGGGATTGGCCGCGCACGATTAGATATTTGCCCGACTCCCGCGCTTCATCGGATCCGGCTGGCGTGCCGGCCCCGCCCTCGGACCAGGTCGCAAGGCCCGCCTCAATGACCCGTGCCGTCAGGGCATCAAGTTCCGCGCGCTTGTCCGCGATATCGCCAATGATCCGCTCCCGCGCTTCAGCAAGGGTCCGGCCCCGCAATTGGGCATTGAGATAGTTGGTCGCCTCGATCAGCGCCGAGGCGGGCAGTCCCATGGGGGTGTCGATCACCCGGTTTTCCACATGGCCGTCTTCGCCCACAAGCACCACCAGGGACTGGGTCGGAGCCAGCGGGACGAATTCGATATGTTTAAGGCCCGCATTGCGTTTTTGTGCCACGACGAGGCCCGCGCAATGGCTGAGGCCTGACAGCAGGGTGGTGGCTTCCGTCAGCACTTCTTCCACATCCCGCCCGGAGCCCGCGACCCTGGCCTCAATGGCCGCGCGTTCCTCTCCGGTGAGGTCCCCCACTTCCAAAAGCCCATCCACAAACATGCGCAGGCCCGTTTCCGTGGGCAGCCGACCGGCACTCACATGGGGCGCGCACAGCAGGCCCAGATTTTCCAGATCCGACATCACATTGCGGATGGTGGCCGGCGAGAGGGCGATGGGCAGGCTGCGACTGAGGGTGCGGGAGCCCACGGGCTCTCCGGTCTCCAGATAGCTGTCTACAATGGTCCGGAAGACGTCCCGGGACCGTTGGTCCAGGTCTGACAGGGAAAAGGAATCGGTCATCGATCGTATGGTCCGCGGTGAAGCAAGGTCACAGAACGCAACACTAAACCGGATCAAGGTCTTTTCTGTGAAGACCTGTGCTGGTCACCCGGTCAGGTTCCGGAATGTGGCGCTGGCCCGGGCGACAGTGGCATCGTCCGCGGTCACGATCGCATCAACAAAGCCCATGGATTTGCCGGACCGGATCATGCGCGGCGTTACCGTCATCCAGGTCCCGATGGTGGCCGTGGACACATAGTCGACACAAAGACTGACGGTGACGATGCTGCCCTTCGTCTCCAGATTGAGGCCATAGGTAAGCCCCATGGCATTGTCGCACAGGGATGCGAGCACGCCGCCATGGAGAAAGCCTCGGGCATTGCAGTGGTTGTCTGCGATCCGAAGGCCAATCTCCAGTACAGTTCCGGATTGCCGGGAAAAAAGCGGCTCCCAGGCATCCGTCACCGGACTCTTGCGAAAATGGGGCTCGAAGCTTTCCGGTATGTCCTGATGCTGCATCCTTGCCCTCCGTTCCTGGCTGTTGGCTTCCTTTGCCTGTTGCCAAGCTCTTTAGCATGGGCGCTGGGGCCAGGAACCAAAGCGTCTTTGACCCCGGCCGGCGGAGCGACTAGAACACCGATCCCATTCGTGCGGATCCGGCGGGGGCCGGTCCGCCCCAATCCACGGAGGTCACCATGCGTCCTTCAGGCCGCGCCCTTGACGTCATGCGCGCCGTCAGCTTCGAGCCGGGCTTCGCCAAACATGCCGAAGGCTCCTGTCTCGTGCGCTTTGGTGACACCCATGTGCTGTGCACCGCCACGGTTGAGGATCGGGTGCCGCCCTGGCTCAAAAACGGTGGCAAGGGCTGGGTTACAGCCGAATATGGCATGCTGCCGCGCTCCACTGGCGAGCGCTCCCAGCGGGAGGCGGCCCGTGGCAAACAATCGGGACGCACCCAGGAGATCCAACGCCTGATCGGCCGCTCGCTGCGTGCCGTCACCGATCTTGTGCGCCTGGGAGAGCGTCAGATCACCATCGACTGCGACGTAATCCAGGCCGATGGGGGCACGCGCACGGCCTCAGTGACTGGGGCCTGGATTGCCCTGCGCCAGGCGCTGCAATGGATGTATGAGCGGGAGATGATCAACAATATTCCGCTTAAAGATCAGGTGACGGCGGTTTCCTGCGGCATCTATCGGGGCATGAGCGTGCTTGATCTTGACTATGCTGAGGATTCCGAGGCCGAGACGGACGCCAATTTCGTGCTCACGGGCAAGGGCGGCATTGTTGAAATTCAGGCCACGGCGGAAACCGACCCCATGACACCGGAGCAGTATGACTCTCTCATGGTGCTTGCCCGCAAGGGATGCGCTGAACTCACTCTGCTTCAGCAAAAGGCCCTCGGTCTCGCGCCGGCCGTCAAGGCATCGGAGAGTGCGGCGCCGGGCCTTTGAACCGGTGGCCACGGATGATCACGTGAACGGTTAGGCACATCCATGACGGACCACTCCCATCGCCAGTTTGAGGGAACGCGCCTTGTTCTCGCCACCCACAACAAGGGCAAGGTCGTGGAAATCCGCGACCTGCTGGCCCCCTACGGCCTCGATGTGGTGTCCGCCGGGGAGCTGGGTCTTCCGGAGCCGGAGGAAACAGGCACGACCTTCAAGGCCAATGCGGAGCTCAAGGCCCATGCTGCGGCTCAAGCCGCCGACCTTCCAGCCCTCGCCGATGATTCCGGTCTCAGCGTGACCGCCCTTGACGGGGCGCCGGGTATCTATTCGGCGCGCTGGGCGGGCCCTGAGAAGGATTTCTCCGCTGCGATGACCCGCATTCACAATGAGCTTGAGGCGCTGGCCAATGCGGGGAATTCGGACCGGTCTGCCGAATTCGTCTGTGCCCTGACCCTCGCCTGGCCCGACGGCCATGCCGAGACGTTCGAGGGCCGGATCGGTGGTACCCTGGTCTGGCCCCCTCAGGGAAGCCGGGGCTTCGGTTATGACCCCTTCTTCAAGGCGCAAGGCCAGGAGATCACCTTTGGCGAAATGGAGCCGGAGGTGAAACACGCCATGAGCCACCGCGCCATCGCCTTCCGGCAACTGATCAATGCCTGTTTCGCCTAAGCCGTCAGCTCACGCCGACGCCGGCTTCGGCCTTTATGTCCATTGGCCGTTCTGCGCCGCCAAATGCCCCTATTGCGATTTCAATTCCCATGTGCGGCGAGGCCTTGACGCCGCCCCTTATGGCGCGGCCCTGGTCCGTGAGATGGAGCATATGCGGGCGCTGACGGGGCCTCGCACCCTCGACAGCGTGTTTTTTGGCGGCGGCACGCCCTCCCTTATGGACCCTGCCATCGTGGCCGAAGTCCTCGCCGCCGCCGCGCGTTTGTGGGGGGTGCAAGACGGGGCGGAGATCACCCTTGAAGCCAATCCCACCAGTACGGATGCGGAGCGGTTTGCTGGGTACCGGGCGGCGGGCGTCAATCGGGTCTCGATCGGCGTCCAGGCCCTCAATGATCCGGACCTGAAATTTCTTGGCCGTCTGCACAGCGTTGCAGAAGCCCGTGCCGCCATCGAGATTGCCCGAGCCACGTTTTCAAGGCTGTCCTTCGACCTCATCTATGCCCGGCCTGGCCAGACCGTAGCGGCGTGGGCGGACGAGTTGCGCCAGGCCATCGATCTTGCGGCGGATCACTTGTCTTTGTACCAGCTCACCATCGAGCCGGGCACGGCATTCTATGATCTCCATGCGCGGGGGCATTTGACAGTCCCGGAGGATGATCTGGCGGCAGATCTTTATGAGGTCACGGGCGAGATCTGTGGTGCCGCCGGCCTTGGGGCCTATGAGGTGTCCAATTACGCGGCGGCCGACGCCGAAAGCCGGCACAATCTCGTCTATTGGCGCTATGGCGATTATGTGGGTGTCGGTCCCGGCGCCCATGGCCGGATCATGGCTGGGGACGTGCGATCAGCCAGCGAGACCTTGCGCGCGCCGGAAGACTGGCTGGCCGCCGTTCAGGCCAAAGGTCATGGCATCAGCGTCATGTCTCCTTTGTCTTCAAAAGATCAGTCTTCAGAATTTCTGCTCATGGGCTTGCGTCTTGCAGAAGGTGTCTCCCTGGCGCGCTTCACCGCGCTTGCCGGCCATGCGCTTGATGCCCAGGCGCTGGATATGCTGGCCGCGGATGGTCTTGTGACCATTGACGGCGACCGGCTGTCCGTGACGGCGAAGGGACGCCCTGTTCTCAATGCTGTCATCGCGGCCGTCGCTTAGTCACGTTCAAGCGCGCGGTCACGTCCAGGTACGGGCCTTGACGTCAAAGAGTTCAGCGAGGATGCGGGCGAAATCGGCGATAAAGACCTGGCGAACGCCTGCGGCATTGCCATTGAACACCACATGGCGCCCATTGCGATGCCAGACCGGATTGGGTTGAACCGGAGGCCTCTTGCGTCGCGGGCTGCCCGTTTCCGTTCGCATACAGACCACTTCATGGTCGAGCCCGTGCTTGAGGTCGATCAACCGGATAAGACTGGTGCCATCGCCCGGCGAGATTGGATCATCCGGATCGGAATCGGTGAGGATGGTGTGGTCATCAGGGCCCATGGACGCGCGACCCGATCCGATACTGTTGGGGCAGAGAATGCGCAGATGGCCGCCGTCATAGCGGACCAATTTGAAGCGTGGCCGTGTGAATTGCGGAATATAGCCCGGATTGATGCCCGTCCGGGCCTGCATGAAGCGCGACGATCCGTAGAGAAGCTGATCAATCGAGCGCAAGGTCGGCCCCCGGGTTCGCGACAGGAGCGTGACCAGGATGTGCTCACCGTCCCGGGCCCAATGGGCATGGACGTGATCACTCAGCCAGCGCCGCGCATCAAGGGCGACACGAATATTGCCGCCGTCCGCATCAAAGGTGACAAGGAAGGTGTTGCCGGATCCGCGTCCACCATGGGCAGGCATCCAGCGCATCACCAGCAGGATCCGGGTCTGCTGCGGATTCCATTGGACGTGGGCGGCGTAAAAGCCGCCGGTTTTAGAGATATAGCGGGCGAAGCTGTCCGGTGCCGCGTCAACAATATCTGCAAAGGAAACGAGAAGCCCCGTGTGACCTGATTCGTGGTCGGTCACGAACACACCGTCCCGGTCACTCACTTCGCGGTAGCGCAAGTCATCCGTATCAGGCACGATCACACCGTGGCCGGGCTGCACAAGGCTCATGCGCCGCAGGCAGGGTGTCAGACTGAAGCGTCCGTCAGGGGAGGCCATATAGACCGTGTTGCCCAGATAGCGGGACGTGCCTTCGATGGGATCGGCGGACACACCGAAGGGGGTCCAGGTCTCCTCATCCATATCGTTGAAGAACAGGTCGTGATCTGTTGCCCCCCATTGCACCTGGGCGCCCAGCTTCACGTCCCAGGCACTCGTCACGCTACGGAAGAGTCTTTCGCCCGTGAGGAGGTCGATCACATCGACGCTGGCTTTGGTGCCGGGCTCCGGTTGGCGCCACTGGGAGGGCAAGGTGGTGACCGCCAGATACCGGCCTGACGGGCTGATGGGGGAGGTATCGAAATAGCGGTGGGTGACGGGCTCGCGGCGTGGTGTCACGCAATAGACCGGCACTTTAGGATCATACGCTGCGTAGAGTATGGCAGAACTGAAAAGCTGCATGGCGCCCACATTTCTTAATGTGCCCGCAAATCGGCAGCCGCACGGATAGCAGCAGAAGTGAGTGCGGCCCGCCTTTCAGCAGGGTCTGTTTGGGGACGTGTAAATCCGATGTCACTTAAACCCATCGTCATAATAGACTCGGAGTCAAGTGTGGCAAAGGCAAGTTGAAAGCAAGGCAGGCTGGGCGGAAGCGTAAAGCTCCAGGTCTTTCCGAAGGTTCTGGTCGGAGCTTGAAATGGTAGGGCATGTAAATGCTGCCGGCCAGCCTCGTCCGGTAGCCCGGCACAGAAGGGCAAGTCCCCAATGACGTCTCAACAATTTATTCGATTTCTGGTGGGGCATGCCTTGCTGGGCTTTGCCATTGCCGTGGTCTTTATCTGTATGCTTCTGATTTCTGATGCGGCCAAATTGCGCAGCCTGGCGTTCAAATCCGATATCGGCGTCATGGCTTTGTGCGTGCTCACACTGCTCATGGGACAGACCTTCGCCGCCGTGCAGATGGGCGTCGCTTTGTGGCTGGCGGCGCGGGAGGACAAGGATGACGGTTCAGGCGGCGGCACGCGCCTGCCCAGCCTGCTCGACCACTGGCTGATGGAGCCTGCCCGGGCCAGCGTGCGCTCCCGTCGCTGAGGGGACAGGGCCTGTGACCCTGTTTCGGCCTCAGTGATTTGGGCCTAAGTGATTTCGAGAGGAATCACTCCGGCCGGGTCACGATAAACAAGCCGATTCCGATCATCGCTGCGGCCATGATAATCGCGGTGGCCGGGATCGGTTCGGTCACGGTCCAGAACACGGCATAACTGGCGGCAAGGGCGATCACGGCCAGGACTTTCGCCCGTCTCGGGATCGCGCCCCGCTCCCGCCAAGCCGTCAGTATGGGGCCGAACCGGGGATGGGTGAGGAGCCAGCGCTCCAGCCGCGGCGAGGCCCGTGTAAAACAGGCGGCCGCGAGGATCAAAAATGGCGTTGTGGGCAACAGGGGCAGGATGGCCCCGGCAAAGGCAAGGGCGACAAAGAACCAGCCCAAAGCGGCATAGAGAAACCGCGCCATAGGACCGCGCCGGGATCCGGCCCGGCTCGTCTCATGGGGCGCTCCGCCATTGGGTGTCTCGGCCATGGGACGCTTCCCTTGCAATCGCGTTTCGCCCATCCCTATCCCAAGTTTCACGGCGGCACGAATGAAGGATGGTCGATATGGAACGCTTCGTGGTGGCCCTTGGTGTGTTTCTGGCAGCCCATATGGTGCCCACGATGCCGCCGGTCCGTCGGTTCCTGACGCACCGACTGGGGGAGCGGCCCTATCTGGCGCTTTACACGGTTCTGTCGCTCGGGCTTCTGGTCTGGCTGTTGTGGGAAGCGGCCTCGGCGCCGGTCGTGCCCTTGTGGACAGCCGCACCCTGGACCGCCTGGATCCCCGTGCTGCTGATGGGCCCCGCCTTTGTGCTGATTGCCGCAGGTCTGTTGGAGCCCAATCCACTTTCGGTCAGCCTCGGTGGCAGCGATTTTGACCCGGCCCGCCCCGGGATCGTGGCGCTGCTGCGTCATCCGGTGTTGTGGGGCTTTGGCCTTTGGAGCCTGTCGCATAGTCCGATCAATGGCGCCCTGGTCCATGTCATTCTGTTTGGCGGTTTCGGCCTCTTCTCTTTTGCCGGGATGGCCCTTGTTGACGCCAAGCGCAAACGCAGCATGGGCCTTGAGGCCTGGCGGGCGCTCGACCAGAGCCGCCATGGGGGGCGCATGCTCACCCGCCGTGTCATGATCGGTGCTGCGATCGGGCTTGGGCTCTATCTGGTGTTTCTCCTCCATGCCCACAGGGCTTGGATCGGCGTCGATCCGCTGGCAATGCTGGGCTGAGCGTCTGCCTACAGATCAAGAACCAGGTGATCCCGGCTCGCGGCCGAATGGCCGGCTTGTCCCCCGGTCCTCCGGATCGATGGCGGTCGCAGCGCCATTCAGGCGGACAATGGCTGCGCCTGTCATTCAGGCGGCAAGGGAATTGAGGTCGCTGAGGTCAGGATCCCTTGGACGCGGCAATCCGCTCGACGGCCTTGGATGTGGGCCAGACATCGCTGGCGATCATAGTGTAATTGATCAGGGCAGCGATCATGCCATCAAGGCCCGGCACCTTCGCCGCGGCGGTTGCGTCGGCGACAACAACCACTTCAAAACCCCGTTCGATCAATTCACGCATATGGGACTCGACGCATAAATTTGCCGACATCCCTGCCAGGATGACCTTGTCAATCTTTTGCTTTTGAAGCTGCAGGACCACATCGTTGTTTTCGGGGCCATAGACTTTGTGCGGGCTGCAGACAATGGTCTTCTCATGATTGATGTGGGGCTTGTACTGATCAAGCCAGTCGGCTCCACTGCCCTCAAAACCCTCCAGATTCAGTGCGCCCTTCCGGTCAAACATGTTGATGTCGTGCATCAACTTTTCCAAGGTCCCTTCAAACTTCCAACCGTGGTCGCTCGGATAGTAGTAGTGGGGACTGATGACCAGTTGCATGCCGTGCGTAATGGCGGTGTCCATCAAGCTTTTGAGATTCGCAACCGTGTTGTTTTCCGTCACGCTTTCACCGCACGCGCCCCAGGCGACACCATCGGGGTGCAAAAAATCGTTCTGCGGATCCGTAATCACCACAGCCGTGCGTTCAAACTCGATCTCAAACCCAGGAATGGGCAGCGCAGGCGTTCCAAGATCATCAAGCCATTGCTCGACACGGTTCTTCGACGGTCCAGGCATTCTTCATCCTCTTTCCTAGTGCAGCGACCCAGTTTCCTAGTGTAGAGACCCAGGCGGATGATTCAGGCACAGGTTGGCATCCGTCCGGATCAGTCAGTATGCAAATTGATCATCCAAAGCATGACACGGGGTTGGTGATCGGGTTGGTTGGTCCCGATCCTGCGCATCACACCCCTGGCCAGAGGGAGGATCCAGGCGAACCCTCCCTGAGACCTGGCAAGGTCAGTCTTACTGTGCCGTCCGATCCATGAAGGTCAGGATCTTTTCGGAGATGAAGGACAGGTGGGTTTCAAGGGCGAAGTGGCCCGTGTCCAGGAGATGGAGTTCCACGTCTTTCAGATCGCGCTGGTAGGGATAGGCGCCATCGGGGGGGAATATGTGATCTCCTTGGCCCCATAGGATGATCGCCGGCGGCTGATGCTTGCGGAACAGAGCCTGCCATTTGGCATATTCCGGAATATTTGTGCCATAGGACAGGAACATGGCGATCTGGATGTCCTGATTGCCGTCCCGGTCCAGAAGATACTGATCATGGTGCCAATTATCCGGACTCACGAGAGCCAGAGCCTCTTTCGGAATGCCATGAGTGTACTGCCATTCGGTGGCCTCAAGGGTCAACAGATGGCGCAGGGCGTCGCCATTCTCCTTGCTCGGTTCGGCCCAGTATTTCTTGATCGGGTCCCAGAACGCCTTGAGGCCTTCCTCATAGGCATTACCGTTCTGGATCACCATGCCGGTCACCCGTTCCGGATGCTTGGCGAACAGCCGAAAACCGACCGGTGCGCCGTAATCCATCAGATAGATGGTGTATTTCTTGACACCTTTGTTTTGGACGAAAGTGTCCATCATCTCAGCCGTATGGGCAAAAGTGTATTCAAATTCGTCCACGGATGGCTGATCACTGGCGCCATAGCCTGGATAATCGGGGGCAAGGACATGGTAACGCTGTGCCAGAATGGGAATCAGTTCACGGAACATATGACTTGAAGTGGGAAAGCCGTGCAAAAGAAGAATGGTGGGCCGGGACGGGTCGCCCGCTTCCCGATAGGCAATGGAAAGGCCATCGATCTCCATGGTCCGGAACTTTGTGGTCTCATAGGCCAGCGTGGCTGAAAGGGCTGTCTCGGCCAAGGCTTGCCGGTCCGATGTGATAAACGCGGCCCCAGCGGTCAGCGCAAGGGCCGTCACGGCGCCAAGCGCGAAACGATTGCTTCGTTGACGGAAAAAAGCGGTCATGACGCGTCTCCTGATCCCGTTGCTACGCAGGCGCCCATACTGGGCACCGACGAACGGGAAGATAGGGACGCCTCTGGGTGACCTCTTCCAGAATCAGCGCATGTCAGATTTGTGCGCTTGTGAGCAGCGATGGATGCATAGCACCCGCCTGGGTCCGGCGCACTTCGCCCGGCGTTTGGCCCAGCAATTTTCTGAAAACGGACGTCATATGGCTTTGGGACGAGAAGCCGGACTTAAGGGCGATCTCCGCAAGGCTGAGGCCATCTTCACTCAAGAACCGGCGCGCGGCATCGGTCCGTCTGTGCAGAATATAGGTGTGCAAAGATTCTCCAACATTCTGCTTGAAGGAGCGACTGAGATGGGGCGCTGAAATGCCAACGAGATCAGCGAGTTCTGGGACTGGCAGGGCCTGTTCCAGATTGGCGTCGATATATTTGAGCAGCATGCCAATGGTTTTCCCGTCCAAGCGCCGTTTCGCCCGTTCCTGGGGTGGCGCTGTCACTGGGCGGAACATCTCTGCCAGAAGTGCTGTGGCGAGACTTTCGATATAGGGGCAGGCGGGTTCCGGCAGGCTGAGCTGTATGCGGATTTTCTTGGCCAGTTCCGTGGTGAAGGGCGCTGGCGTGCCCAGGATCACTTGCGGGCGTAAATCGGCCGGGTCCATGGCGTAGGCGGCCGCCAGAATGGGCCGGAACTGGTCGAAATCGATCAGGAAGGCCAGCACTTCAGGGGCTTGCGGATTTTCCCCCTGGATGGGAAAGCCCGGCGGCACGACGACGAATTCAAAGGGGCGTCGGTCATAGGGTCTCAGTCGGTCGCCGGCCAGGGAACTCGTGCCGGAAGTCGCCGAAAAATTGATGCTTGCGAAGGTTCGGTCAAGCTGGAGGTTCAGCACACGCGGGCTCTGTGGCACCAGCTCGACTGCGAAACTGTCAAAGCTCAGCCTCCGGCCCCATTCCGGGAGCCGGGGGGCCGGAGCATCGTTCATCGACATGATCTGACTCATCGAAGCGACACTCCCGCCTCTTGCTGACCTTCGAACAATCGGTCCACTCAAGCCATCCTAGCCCAAGGCGTGTCCGGCGAAAATATGACCCAGGATCTAACGCGGGCTCGCTTTAAGGAGGCGGTCCGGCAGGCTTTGGACAACGCGCACAAAGGTCTCAGGGGCCCCCCTGGCCCGGGACAAGACGAGTGCGCCCTGGAGAGCCATGAGCGCCTCTTCGGCGCGCTGATCCGCGTCCGACGGTGAGGCACCCGCATCGCGGGCAACCTCGGCAAAACCCTGCTTGATGCCATCAAGAACCCGGGCCACCGCCGCGCCGAACAAGGGATAGGCCTCACCCAGCGCAAACAGTTCCACCAGGCACCAGCGGCGCCCCCCATCATAGAAGTCAAACAGTTTCTGGGCGGCCTTTTGCGCGCGCGTGCGCGGTGCCCCAGGACCGTTGAGGACGTCGATCACCTGGGTCTGCAGCCAGTCCCCGGCCGTTTGAAGCACGGCGGCGCCCATATCCATCTTTCCCTTTGGAAAGTGGTGGTAAAGGCTCGAGCGCCCGAGCCCGGTCGCTTCTGAGAGCTTTTTAAGAGTGGCGGCTTCATAGCCGTGCTCCCGGAACACCCGGGCGAGGCGGTCCACCACTTCCTCATAGCTCAAACTGCGCGCAGGCATGATCACCTCCTTTTTGAACCGAACGTTCTGTGAAATGGAGGCCTATCGGCAGCGTTCAAGGGCTTTCAGTCCCTGGCCGCTTGGACAATCGGTTCAATGGCATGGGTTGGGCCCTGGTGGCGCGCTGATCGCGGCCCCGGCCCGTCGAGACCCGTAAAGATCGATCAGTGTGCGTGGCTGCCCAGACGGTGCAGGGTTTCGGCAAGGGTTCCCACATTGACCGGCTTGGTCAAAAAGGCGTCCGCGCCGGCCGTCAACATGGTCTCCTCAGTCCCCTTCATGGCATGGGCCGTGAGAGCGATGATGGGCACTTGGGCATAGGGGGCGTTGCTTGCGCGGATGCGCCGGGTGGTATCGACACCGGACAGGCACGGCATTTCCTGGTCGAGCACCACAATGTCGAAACGGCGCGCCTGAAGATGCCGGAGGGCTTCAAGGCCGTCGCCCGCAATGGTGAGCTCGTGACCAAGGCTGTGCACGATATGCTCAAAAAGGGACTGGTTCACTGCATTATCTTCTGCCAGCAGAATATTAAGACGACATCTCGGTCGGTCTCCCGCCAGTGGCATGGCCTGGGCCAGCGAGGCCGGGGCATGGTCTGCGATGGCATCGGTGTCGGCTTTGAGCGGCACGTCTACCTGGAACCGGGTGCCCTCACCGAGGCGGCTTGTGACATCAATCCGGCCTCCTGCGAGGCTGACCAGCTCCTTGGTGATGGCAAGGCCGAGGCCTGATCCCCCATGGCGCCGGCCATCTTCGCCTTTGGCCTGACGAAACCGATCGAAAATGATCGTGAGCTGATCATCGGCGATGCCGGGGCCTGTGTCCTCGACTTCAAAATGCATCCAGTCCGCATCCAAGCGGCGGCAGCGCAAGGTGACCTGGCCTGATTGCGTGAATTTCACGGCATTGCCGGCAAGATTGGTCAGCACCTGGCGCAGGCGCCTCGCATCCCCCCGCACCACACCGAGTTCGGGTGCGTCCGTCACGATCGTGAGGCCCTTTTGCAGGGCCGGGCCCTCCACGGTTCCGACCACCTGGTCGAGGATGTCGTTGAGCCGGAATGGCGCACAGGCCAGCTCAAGCAATCCGGCCTCGATGCGAGACAGGTCCAGAATGTCATTGATCAAGGAGAGGAGCGCTTCGCCCGATGTCAGGATCGTGTCCACATAGTGAGCCTCGCGTTCGGGCAGATTGGTCATTTTGAGAAGCTGGGCCATACCCATCACCCCATTCAGGGGTGTGCGGATTTCATGGCTCATATTGGCGACGAATTCGGACTTGAGGCGGTTTGCCTGTTCCGCCCGACGCAAGGCTTCATCCGTACGCGCCAGACTTTCGGCAAGGCGCAGCTCGGCCTGTTTGCGGTCCGTCACATCGACCACGGCCCCATGGACTCGGGTGGCCTTGCCCTCCGCCGTGCGCTCGAACACGCGGCCAATGCTTTGGACCCACCGCCAGCTGCCGTCCGCTGCGCGCACGCGGTATTCCATCTTGAAGCTGTCATGCCCGAATTTCAGCTGGTCCTCGACAATCGTGCTCACCTGGCCGACATCGTCCGGGTGCACGATTGACAGCCATTTTTGCCATTGCGCCTGTTCCCGTTTCGCGTCTTCAGGATAGCCAAGAGCTTTCACATAATAGGCTCTCGTCAGGCTCTCGCCGGTCTGGGCGTCGAAATCCCAGATATAGATGTCTGCGGCTTCGACGCAGGCACTGAGCTGTTCCCGCTCTTCCCTTACGGATTTCTCCGCTTGGGTCTCGTCGGAGATATCCGTAAGACTCCCGACAATCCGTGTCACCACATGAGATGCTGGATCCCGCAAGGCTTGGCCCGACATCTGGATCCGCCGCACCGCGCCATCTCTGTGGCGCATCCGCAAGGTGACGCTGATCCTCTCCGTTTCACCGCGCAGGCAAGCCGTGATCGCGCCCTCTGCGATGCCGGCATCGTCCCCATGGATCCAGCGGGACACCGTGCTTTGCCAGTCAACGCATTCCAATGTGGTCCAACCCAAAACCGTCGGGTTCAAAGGAAGGAGTGTCCATTGGTCGTCCTGACGGTTCCACTGCCACACGGCAATTGGCACCGCGCCGGGGTGATCGGACTTCACAGGCTCCCTATGCGACAGTTCAGCGGCGATACGGGGGCCGAGAGTTTTGGCGACATCTCTCAGCGCGCCCTGCATTTCAGGGGGTGTGGTGTGTGCTGATGGTGCTTGCACAGACAGTAGGCCGGCCTCGTGCCCGTCCCCGCCACGCAATGGCAGGTCCAGGCGCCAGGGCTTAATACTTTCGTCTTCTCTATGGTGATGCCCTGCGGCGCTGACGATGTCCTTACCGTGGCGCGTGATGCAGACATGCCCGCCATTCAACGCGTCAGACAGGCGTGATGTGACATGATCGAGGAAGCTCTGGCCCCAAAGGGGTCCTGTTTCCTCATAGAGGCGTGACACTGAAAAGCCCATGATCTCAAAGCTCCGTTCAGATGTCATCCCGCAAGCGGCAAGGAGAAATTCGTGTCCTGATGACCACCAGGTAAGGGCGCTGCCCTGTCGCCCGGCCGCCGATCATACAACTTTAAGGGCGATCGACAATCGTTCTTTCTCGCAAATTTTCAGGCTATCAGTGAAACTCTGCGTTGAAGCGGGGCTGTCAAGCATCTTCGCGCTCGCGGATATGCAGTCTGCCTTTCCGCGGCTTGCGTATCTTTCGTCTCCAGCATGACAAAATTTCAAGAACAGGGGCCAGATGAGCGCCATGGAAACCGCATCCTCTCCCTGGCGTCATGAACTGGGCGCATTGCTTCGGCTGGGCATCCCCATGGGGCTGACGCAGCTTGTCCAATTCTCCATCAACACGGTGGACGTCATGATGATTGGCCGGCTGGGGGCAGAGCCCCTCGCGGCCGCATCGATCAGCATGGTCTTGTTTTACACCATGTGGCTTGTAGGCTTTGGGCCCGTGATGGCGGTGACGCCCCTGGTGTCCCAAAGTCTGGGGGCGGATCCTGACAATTGCGATGATGTGCGCCGTTCTGTGCGCATGGGCTTGTGGAGCATCGCGCTCCTCTTTCCTGTCGCGCTGGTGTTTTTTTTCAATGCTGGTCCAATCATCCGGGCCCTCGGTCAGCCGGAAATCATTGCCAAGCTCTCAGGGCCTTATGTTCTGGCTTTGGCGCCCGGGCTGCCCTTCGCCCTTGCGGTCAGTGTCCTGCGTCAGTTTCTGGCTTCGATCGATCGGACGCGGGTGCCGCTGCTCGTCATTGTGCTGACGACGGTTCTGAACGCCGGCCTGAACTATCTTCTGATTTATGGCACATTCGGCTTTCCTCAGCTTGGACTTATGGGGGCAGGCATCGCCTCCTCCATTTCCCATGCGGCCGGCCTCTTTGCCCTCGTCATCTATATCGGCTGGGACCGGGAGGCGCGCCGGTTTGATCTGTTCAAGGATCTCTTGCGCTATGACGGACCGCGCCTTGGCGAGGTTTTCCGCCTCGGCTGGCCGATCGGGGTTACGACGGCCTTTGAGATGCTGCTCTTCAACAGTGCGGCATTTCTCATGGGCCGGATCGGCGTCAATGAAGTGGCCGCTTATCAGGTCGGGCTCAATGTGGCGGCCCTCGCTTTCATGATGCCCCTCGGCATATCCCTTGCGGGCTGTGTGCGAGTGGCCCTTGCCGAGGGTGCCGGCGATAAGGCGCGGGTGCGTCGCGCGGCCCTTTTGACGATCCTAATTTCAGCGGCCGCGATCCTCATTGTCGCACTGCCGGCGGGGCTCTTCCCCCATATGGTGGCAGGTCTTTATCTCGACACTGCAAACCCGAACAATGCTGCGGTGGTCGAGCTTGTGGCCCTGTTTCTGCCCATCGCCGGCGCCTTCGCACTGTTCGATGGCACCCAGGTCGCTGCCAATCAATGTTTAAGGGGGCTCAAGGACGTCCGGGTGCCCATGGTGATGGCTGCCATTAGCTATTGGGTCGTCGGTTTTCCGGTGGCTGCGGTCCTTGGCCTTGCCACTCCCGTCGGTGCCGTAGGCGTGTGGTGGGGGCTCCTCGCCGCCCTCGCGATCGCAGCGGTCCTGCTGAGTGCCCGTTTGTGGCGACTGACACGCGTCGAACGATCGGCTACCGTGATTGCACATTAAGTTTTAGGGAAGGCTTACGGTCGGCATGCCATGGGGCTCTGACCGGTTTTCGGCGCAAGCCCTGGGGCGGGGTATGGAACAGGCATCGGTGGACGCGAAGGATATGGGATCTGGGGCAGGGGCGGACAACAGGTTCCCTGCCGACGGGCACATACCCGAAAACGATCTCCTCGATCAGGCTCTGATTCAGACGGCGGACCGCAAGGAAGCCAATGGCGGTCATATGCTCATCGGCCTCGTCTTGACCACGGGTCTGATGGCCGCCCTCATCTCCGTGCCCCTGGCTCTTGCCTGGCTTGTCCTCAATTTGGTGGTTGGTGTGGTGCTTATCCGCACCGCACGCTGGGTTAGTCGCCAGGCCCCGCCGACGTCCCGACACAAGACCCTGCTCGACGGGTTGCTGCTGATCTCGGCCATGTCGAGTTGCTCGGCTGCTTATATCTTTTATTTCCTGGTCGAAGATCACGGCGCGTTGGCAGCCATTGGCTATCTTTATGGCGTGCTGATGTATATCCTTGTCAATTATTCCGCATCCGAACGGTTTCTGAAGCTTGTCTCGGCCCCTTTCTTTATAACACTGCTGTTGCTCCCCCTGATCTCGGCTGCGTCGCCGCCATTTATGGATGCGTTCGATCTTGTCTTCGCTGTTTGCGGGATCGGTTCTGCCCTTGGGTTCATTGTGGCCTCCAAGATCACCTTGCAGTTCAACAGAGTGCTTAACGAGGCGTTGCAGGACTCCGAAGCCAACCGCCGCGCCGCCGACGAAGCCAACACGCGGCTGACCGAGGCGCTGGGCCAGACAGGCATGGGTCTTTACGACTATGACGTCCGTGCGGGGACCGTTCATTTGTCTGACTTCGCGCGCACCCTGCTCGGTGACGATGATCAGGCTGCCATCGCGACCCTGCGGGATCCGTCAAACGGTCACGTCCATCATGAGGATGCGGAGCAGGTTCTCAACGACATCAATGAAGTCCTGACTGGCAGAAAGCCGATCCTCGATACGATCTATCGGCTGCAGGGGCCCCATGAAGAGGGGCTGGTCCGCTGGATTCGCTCCCGGGGCGTCGCCCATTTCGATGCCGACGGGACCATGAGTCGGTTCATCGGTAGTCTGAGTGACATCACTGACGAAATGTGGATGCAATTCGACCTGGAGCAGGCCCGAAAGGCCGCCGAGAGCGCCAGCGCCGGCAAATCCGCATTCCTGGCGACCATGAGTCATGAAATCCGTACACCCATGAACGGTGTCCTGGGTATGGCCCAGGCTTTATCAGACAGCAACCTCAATCCGGACCAGCGCGGCATGGTGGATGTCATTCGTGAATGCGGCGCTTCTTTGCTCAGTATTTTGAATGACGTCCTAGATATCTCGAAGATCGAGTCCGGGCGCATGACCATCACCCCGGTGGATGGCGACCTCAAGGATCTCGTGACCGGCGTCATCCAGTTGTGGGCGCCGACAGCCCAGGAAAAGGGGCTCAGCCTTGATGTGACGATCTCCGACACGGTGCCCCGGATGCTAAGCTTTGATCCGGTGCGCGTGCGCCAGTGCCTGTCGAACCTTGTGTCCAATGCGGTCAAATTCACCAAAACGGGCGGTGTCACGGTGGATGTGGGCTGCACCATCGGGCCAGATGGCAAGGGTATGGTTGGGATCACCGTCACCGACACCGGCTTGGGCATTCCTGAAGATGTTCAAGAGCGGCTCTTTGCGCCCTTTACCCAAGCCGACGGCTCGACAGCACGCCACCACGGGGGCACGGGTCTCGGCCTCTCCATCAGCCGCAGCCTGGCCCGGCTGATGGGTGGTGACCTGACTGTTGCCAGCACGATGGGGCGTGGATCCGCCTTTACGCTGCACTTTGAGGCGCTTGATGTGTCCCCATCCGACGGGCAAGTCAAAGCGGAAGATGCGGCGGACGCGGATGATGCCGCATCCCTTCGGGACATCAAGGTGCTCGTCGTCGACGACAATGCGGTCAATCGGCAAGTGGCGCGTCTGTTCCTTGACTATCTCGGCGCCCACATCACCGATGCGGCCAACGGCCAGGAGGCCCTTGATGCCATGGAGGGGCAAGCCTTCGATCTCGTCCTGCTCGATATGCATATGCCGGTCATGGATGGGGCGGAAGCCTTGAGCCGTCTGCGTAAAGCGGATGCGCCCTGGTCGGCGGTGCCCGTCATCGCCCTAACCGCGGACGCCATGGTGGGTGATCGGGAGCGCTGTCTCAGTCTCGGCGCTGATGGTTATGTGCCAAAGCCCATCGATCTTGCAGAGTTGCGGAGTGAAATTACCCGCGTCACGGCGTGAGCGTTCTAACGCACAAGGACCATAGGCTTGGACGGACCACAGGCCCCGACCGATTACGGGCTGGACCGATTACGGGCGCGGCTGGCTGCGCCGGGTCACCTCGAATTCCTCAAGACGCACCCGGGCCTGTTCACGGATGAAGCGCCAGGCGGAATAAGGCCAAAGCGTGAAGTTGAAATCATTCTCATCCGTGTACCAAGCATTGCATCCATGGGAGAACACCATGTCCTTCAGGTCTTTCTGAAGGCGCCGGTTGTAGTCCGCCGTGACCTCGGCCTTGGGGTCCAGATGCTCGATATTGCGCCGGTTCATCAGCTTGATGCAGGACAGCACATAGTCGGCCTGGCTTTCGATCATGATGAGAGCGGATGTATGCCCCGTGGCGCTGTTGGGGCCAAGCAGCATGAAGAAGTTCGGGAATCCCGGCACCATCATGGTGCGGAAACTCTCCACCCGCTCCTTCCAGACATCCTGGAGGCGGTTGCCCTCCCGCCCGGCGATCGTCACATAGTCTGAGATGTCGAAAGGGCGGAAACCCGTTGCCTCAATGATCGTATCCACCGGGTGCAGGGCGCCGGTCCGGTCGCGCACACCATCGGCCTCAATGGCCTCGATGGGATCGGTGACGAGATGCACATTGGCCCGGTTGAAGGCCTTGAGATAGTCGTCGGAAATGCAGCGGCGCTTGCAGCCCGCCTCGTAATCCGGGGTCAGTTTCGCGCGCAGATCCGGATCTTCGACCTGTTCTTCCAGGAAGTCGAGGGCCACACGCTTCAGGCGGTCTTTGAGGAGACCGTCCCGGCGCAAAGCCTGGACGCCCATCACATCCAGCATCACCCACAAATAGCGCCGATAAAGACGCATCAGGCCCGGCATCCGGCGGAACATTGCACGGCGGCTGTCTGAAATCTCCCGGGTCAGGCGCGGGAACACCCAGGCCGCCGAGCGCTGGAACACCGTGACGTCTTTGACCATGGGCGCAATGCTGGGCAGCACCTGTACGGCGCTGGCACCGGTACCGATTATGGCAACGCGCCGGCCCGCAAGGTCATGCTCATGGTCCCACTCGGCCGTGTGGAACACGGTACCGGCAAATGTGTCGCGACCCGGAATATCCGCATGCTTTGGCAGGTGCAGGCCTCCGAGCCCGCTGACCACGATATCGGCCGTGACGTGATCGCCATTCTTCGTGGTGATGATCCAACGCTTGCCATCGAAGCGCACATCCTCAACCGTCGAGCGGAACCGAATATGGCGGGTGAGGTCGTGCCGCTCGGCGACTGCTTCGCAATAGTGCCAGATCTCCGACCCCTCGCCATAGGATTGGGACCAGTCCGGATTGAGATCAAAGGAGAAGGAATAAAGGTGAGAAGGAACGTCGCAGGCGACGCCTGGATAGGTGTTCTCCCGCCAGGTGCCACCGACACTGTCGGCCTTTTCCAGGATGATGAAATTGTCAAAGCCCGCGCGGCGCAGCTTGGCGCCCATGCACAGGCCGGACATCCCGGCGCCCAGAATGGCGACTCGGACGGATGTGGATTGGCCGGACATCAGGGTCTTCCCCGCATAATCGTTGCTCTCTCTCACTCCAAAATGACACAAGGCTCCAAGCCGCTCCAGTGCCATTGCACCCATGCGGTAAAGGGGGTCAGCGGGTTGTAAGGATATGGAAGCGCCAGGCCAGCGCAAAGGCCGCAAGAGCAAGGCCCACCCCAAAGCCGGCCCAGACGCCGTTGATGCCCCAGTCCAGACCGACGCCGAGCAGATAGCTCGACGGCAGGGCCGCGCCCCAATAGGCGATCAGGGTGATGACCGTCGGCCAGCGATTGTCCATAAGGCCGCGTAAGGCGCCGAGGCTTGTCGACTGGATCCCATCGAAGATCTGCATGATGGCAACCACCGTGAACAGGCTCGCCGCCGCTGCAATCACATCGGGTGTGTCGACAAACAACCCAGCAATGGTCTGTCCAAAGAGTGTGAGAAAGACCGTGAACGACAGCATCCAGGCCGTCACCAGGGCGATGGCGGCCCAGCCGATGGCCCCGGCCCGTTCCCGTCCGCCTTTCCCAAGGGCCTGGGCCACGCGGATCGATACCGCAGCGGACATGCCAAGCGGCGCCATATAGATGACGAAAGTGACCGCCGTAACGATCTGGTTCGCCGCGAGCGCCGTTGCGCCGAACCAACCCACCATCAGGCCGGCAATGGCAAAAGCACTGCCTTCCAGGAGATATTGTGCTGCCATGGGGGTGCCTTCGCGCAGCTGGTCCAGTGTGCCCGCCCGGCTGAGACGCATGGGCCCGCGATAGGGCGCCATGGCATGGGACCAGCGCCAATGGCCCGCCAAAACAGCGAGCGCCACCAGGGTGGAGACGAGGCTGGCTATGCCGGCGCCCGTCACGCCCAGCGCCGGGAAGCCCCAATGGCCGTAGATGAGGAGCCAGTTCAAAGGCACATTGAGCGCTTCACCGCCCAGCATCAGGACCATGGCAAGCCAGGCCCGGTCCACACTGTCATAGACCTGCTTATAGGCCAGCATGACGGTGAATGGGGCCATGGATCCGGCGATGCACAGCCAATAGGCGGGCATTGCTTCGAGCACCGCTTCGGGTTGGCCCATCCACCACAGCAGCGGAAGGGCGGCGATCATCAGAGCCGAAGCAATCGCACCGCCCAGTGCACCCAGGGCCCGCCCATGGTGGAGCGCTGCACCCACCCGCGGATCGTCTGCCGCGCCATGGGCATGGCCGGCAAAAATCGCAACCGGGCCCATAAAGCCGTAAAGACCCGCATAGAGTATCGACAAACCGCTCGTCGTCAGGGACACCACCGCCAAAGGGACCTCGCCCAGCGGGCCCAGCATGACCGTGTCGATAATGGCGTTCAGCGTGGAGGCCGTAAGGCCGGCAATGAGGGGAAAAGCCAGAGTCGCGAGACGGGGGATTTCCCGCCACAGCATTACGAAACGCGATTGACGTGACCCCCGGTCACTGACTCCACCCGGGTCGGGCTCGGGAAATGGCTCGATGGCCATGGCATCTCCTGAGGCGTGCTTTTGCACTGCTCATTTCTCATATCTCCAGCATATCTCATGTGGTGCTTCATGATAGGGTCCCGAAAAATGACAGAGCCCCCAGGAGGACCCATGACTCGGCGGCATACGGCTTTTCGTGGCTTCACGCCTATCCTTGGTTTTGTCCTGGTCGCACTGGTGTTCCAATCCGGTTTGGCCATGGCCCCCGCGGCGGCGGCCGAAGGCGGGGACACGCCGGTCATGAGCCGGGCCCTTGCGGCGGGCTATAAGGCGACCTTCATCTGTTCAGGCCTTTTCAACGGACGCCGGCCACTCCCTGTTATCGCGGCGAATGAGCTGTCTCGTCATTACCCGGATTATCGGGATATTATGAATGCGTTGCCAGGGGCCATCATTGATCGCAAGGCCAAGACGGTTTCGGTGGCCTGGAGCGAGACCCTGCCTCCACGGGTCGCCGCCTGGCGCCCGGGCCTCGGCTGCAGCCAGCTGCCCATGGGGGCCGGTGTTACCATGGCCAAGTTGCTGCCGCGGCTTGATGTGCCGATGCCAACAGTGCCTGCGGAGGATTCGGCCAGGGTCCTCTCGCCCGATGCTGCGGCGCCTGAGATTGCCGACCCGATGCGTCTTGATCGCCTGGTCGCCTCTGCCTTTGACGCCGAGACCTACGGCGCGGGGACGAAGACCACAGGTATCATCATTGCACAGAACGGGACCATCATCGCGGAAGCCTATGCCCATGGTCTTTCCGCGGAGAGCCCGCAACGCACTTGGTCCGTAGCCAAGAGCATTTCGGCCACTGTGATCGGGGCGGCCGTCCATGAAGGCATCCTGACCACGCAGGCGCCGGCTGGACTGGAGGCCTGGTCCGCGCCCGGTGATCCGCGTGGGGCCATAACCCTCGGCAATCTGCTCAATATGGCGAGCGGCCTTGATTCCGGGGTCACCGGATCGCGCACGGATCGGCTTTATTTCGGCGGTGCCAGGGTGATCGACCGGGCGGTGCCTGCGGGGCTTGAAGTGGCGCCCGGCACGCGCTTCAAATACGCCAACAATGACACGCTTCTCGCCATGCGTGCACTGAGGGAACGCATGGGCGATGACTTGGCCTATCTGGCCTATCCCTATCAAAAGGTCCTGTGGCAGATCGGGGCCTATCGCACGGTTCTTGAGACCGACTGGAATGGCGATTTCCTATCCTCCAGCCAGGTCTGGACCACGGCCCGGGATCTTGCCCGGGTCGGGCAGCTTTATCTCCAAGACGGTGTCTGGGGTGGTGAGCGCATCCTTGCCGAAGGCTGGGCCCGTTATGTTGCCACGCCAGCGCCGGCCCAACCGGGCGCGCGCGCCTGGGGCTATGGGGCCCAATGGTGGCTTCCCAATGGGGAAAATGATCTGCCTGAGGGTGTCAGCCTCGCTGCCGGACACCGGGGCCAATATATCGTCGTGGTGCCCAGCGCTGGCCTCCTCGTTGTGCGCCGGGGCTATGACGAAAGCGGCGGCCAGAGCTTCCTGATCACGCGGTTTGCTGCGGATGTGGTTTCGGCCGTGGCGGCGCCCACGATTGCGGGGGAATGAGTCGCCATGTTCTATGAGACCGCCAGGAATGACCACGGTTTGCCCCATGATCCCATGAAGGCGCTTGTCGTGCCCCGGCCGATTGGCTGGATCAGTACACTGAATGCTGGAGGCGTGCCCAATCTTGCGCCTTACAGCTTTTTTAATCTCGTCGCCTCACCGCCCCATATCGTGGCCTTCTCCAGTGGGCGGCGGAAGGACACCCAGGACAATATCGAAGCCACCGGTGAATTCGTCTGTAATCTGGCAACGGATGATCTGCGCAATGCGGTCAATGACAGTGCGGCCCATGTGGCATCCGATGTGGACGAGTTTGACCTTGCTGGTCTCACTCCCGCACCGTCCCGGCTCGTGAAGCCGCCGCGGGTGGCGGCGGCGCCCGTGCATTTGGAGTGCGTCTATCTTCAGACTGTCGCTCTGCGGGGCCGGGATGGGGCCGATACGGTGTGGAGCCTAGTGCTTGGCGAGGTCGTCGGTGTTCATATCGCTGATGAATTCATCAAGGATGGGATCGTAGACACAAGCGCCATGGCGCCGCTCTCCCGGCTCGGTTATCTCGATTACGGTGTCCTCGGAAAGATTTTTGCCCTGCCCCGCCCCAAATAGGCGTCCCGTTCAACCAAATCGGCCCCCATGTCCTATATCCTGTTGTTGCGCGAAGTCTGGGCCTATGGGACCGGCTTGCGCTGGCGCATCGTGTTTTTCATGGCCACCCATGTGGTCTCGCTGATCGGTCCGCTTTCCATTCCGCTCGTCTTTGCCCAGATCCTCAACACGCTTCAGACCGCGCCTGCGGATGAAATGTTGGGCGGTGTGTCGGGCTGGGTTGGCGTCTGGGTGGGCCTGTCCCTGTGGTTCAATGTGGCCCACCGGATAGCGCGCTATTTCGAGATTGACGTGGCCTTCCGCATCAAGCAGCGCTTCCTCAATCGGCATTACGCCATCCTGGTCAGCCTGCCCATGACGTGGCATACGGACCATCACTCCGGTGATACAATCGATCGGGTCAATCTCGCTGGCGCTGCGCTGGGTGACTTCGCCGGGGGACAGTTCAACTATATCAACTACTTTATGGGGTTCTGGGGCCCCATGATCGCGCTGTCCCTGCTCTCCTGGCACCTGTCCGTGATCACATTCATCATGGCCATGATCGCGGTGACCGTGATCACATTTTTCGACCAGCGTCTCATTGTCCTTTACCGGATCATCAACGGGATCAATCACAAGGTCTCCCAGACCTTTTTCGACTATGTCAGCAATATCCGCACAATCGTGACTCTGCGACTGGGCCGGCGGACGGCCCAGGAGTTCGACCACCAGATTGATCGTGGTTACCGGCCGACGATGGATGCCGAAGCCAAGGTCAATGCCGCGAAATGGTTTTGCGTTTCCCTGCTCAACAATCTCACTCAGGCCGGCGCGGTTTTCTACTACATCTGGCGAACGCTCCGTATGGAACAGGGGATCCTGATCGGCAATGTGGCCGCGGTTCTCCAATATGGTCAGCAATTGACCGGCACCTTTGCCAATGTTGCCCGGGAATATCAGGTCGTTGTCCAAAGGCGGATCAATTATGAAGCCGTGGCGCCGATCACTCAGGCTTTGGGTGCGGGTGAGGCGGCACCGCCAGCCCCCATCCGCGATTGGGCGGCCTTTGAGATTAAGAGGCTGAGCTTTTCCTATCCCGATGCGGATCAAACGCTTGCGGATATCGGTCTTGCCGTGCGGCGCGGTGAGCGGATTGCCCTTGTGGGAGAGAGCGGCTCGGGTAAGTCAACGTTGCTTGCCACCCTCCGCGGCCTCTACGCGCCCTCCCAAGGCACCATGGTCATGGACGGGCGTGCCAGCGATGGTCTGTCCCCGCTCCTGGCTATGACGACCCTGATGCCGCAGGAGCCTGAGATTTTTGAGAACACGATCCGGTTTAATATCCAGTTCGGTATCGATTATCCGGAGCAAGATGTTCTAGAGGCGGTGCATCTTGCTCAGTTTGCTCCGGTCCTTGCCCGCATGCCTTTGGGTCTTGAGACCGATGTGCGCGAGCGCGGCGTGAGTCTGTCCGGCGGTGAGCGTCAAAGACTGGCTCTTGCGCGCGGCATCCTGGCGGCCCGCAACAGCACCTTCATTCTGCTCGATGAGCCCACAAGCAGTGTCGATGCGGCAAACGAAATGGCGATTTTTCAGAACCTGTTCGCCCATTTCAAGGATGCGGCCCTCTTGGCCTCGGTCCACCGCCTCCATCTTCTGCCGCGCTTCGATCAGATCATCCTCATGGACCGGGGCCGTATCGTGCAACGCGGCGCGTTTCAGGACTTACGCGATACGGACGGTCCCTTCCGCCGGATCTGGGACAGCACATTCACATCCGGCTGAAACCAATGGCGAAAGGCGATTGAGCGTGTTTCTCCCGCGGGTCGTTGCTGACGCAGCGACGAATTCAACTCGATCGTGTTGCTCATTCATTTGGGGTTGGGGCTGATTAGTCCAGGACCACTGGTGCGCGGGGATTGCGCCGCACGCGCAGCTCAAAAACATCCGGACGGGAATAATGGCCTGCGATGTCCGTGGCCGCCTTGGCCCGGCGAACCACATCGAGACTGCCCTGGGCCATCAAAATGCCTTCGCCTTCACGATGGGCGTCCATGGGGCCGGCGATGATCTCGCCGCGCGGATCGATAATGCAGGATCCGCCATTGTGTTCCCAATCCCCCAAGGGGCGATATTTGTCCGGGATGTGCGCCTTGAGCCGGACGCCGCCAACGCAGATCACATAGGCCGCGGCCTGGGCGGCATAGGCCCGGGAGAGAAACACCTGGCGGGTCCAGCAATATTCATCGGCCGGCGGATCGCCCATCCGGCCCGGCCAGGCCGCGACATGAATCTGGGTCCCCTGGGCCACCAGGGAGTAGCCGGGCAGCATCATCTGATGCTCCCAGCAGTTCAGCCCACTGAGCTTACCGTAAGCGCGTTGATGGGTGACAAGGCCCACCGCATCCCCGTCGCCCCAGACGAGCCGTTCCGCATGGGTTGGTTTGAGCTTGCGGTGCCGCCCCAGAATGCTGCCTTCGCGCCCGATAAAGAGCAGGGTGCAATAGGCCGTGCCTGCCGTGTGGGGATCAAGTTCTGCGACGCCAATCGCGATGTCGATCCCCAGATCCTTGGCAAGGCGGCACAAACGCTCCGTTTCGGGCCCCGGAATGGTGATCGCATTGGCGAGATAATCCGCGCTCGCCTCCCAGAGAAGGGCAGTGGTTGGCCCATCGACGAAAAACGGGTAGCCGGGCAGCCATGTCTCTCCGAAGGCGCATATATCCGCCCCTTGCGCTGCGGCCTGGCCAATCAGAGTGCAGGCCTTTTCAAGACTGGCCCGTTTGTCAAAAAGGACGGGTGCGGCCTGAATGGCCGCAAGGGTGAAGGTCTCGGTCATGGGCGTGTCCGGATTACTGTTGAGGCAGGACCTGATCAAACCACGCCTCGAACACGGACGCAGCCGCATTGGCAAGACCTGGCCCCAGGCGCGCGGTCTCCTCACGCAGGCTCTGCACGCTGATGCCTGGCGTCTTGTCGATTTCCAGTGTGTGACCCACGAGCCAGGGTTCAAGGCCCTGGGCTTCAACCTCCAGGTGGAACTGCAAAGCCAGCCCGTGGCGGCCCCAGGCAAAGGCCTGATTGGGGCAGATCTGCGTTGAGGCAAGCCGCACGGCGCCGGCCGGCAGGTCAAATGTTTCGCCGTGCCAATGGAGCACCGGTCGCCGCTCCAGCGGGCCCAACAGGCCTTCGGCACCCTCCTGCGTCAGCGTCAGGGGATGCCATCCAATCTCAGGCGCGGGCCCGCCATAGACTGGGCAGCCCAGGGCCCGGGCCATGATCTGGGCCCCAAGGCAGATGCCCAGAACCGGCTGACCTCCATTCAAACGGGTCTGTGCGATCTGGATTTCCCGCATGAGGAATGGGTAGTCTGCCGTGGCATTGGCACTGATGGGCCCGCCCAGGATGACGGTGAGATCGGCGTCAAGGGCTGGTGTAAGATCATCCGTGGGCGCCTCCAGATAGGTGATGCGGGCGCCCCGGGCCGCGAGCAAAGAACCCACAAGGCCAAGAGTTTCGAAAGCCACATGCCGGATACCGATGACCTGGAGCACCTTCAGCCTTCCATCCCAAGCATCATCCAAAAACCAAAGGACACAGACGTATGAAGACCCGTGCCGCCGTCGCATTTGAGGCCGGCAAGCCTCTGGAAATCGTTGAGCTTGACCTGGAGGGGCCAAAAGCGGGCGAGGTTCTGGTGGAGATCATGGCGACGGGTGTTTGCCACACGGACGCCTACACGCTGTCCGGCAAGGATCCGGAGGGCGCCTTCCCGGCTATTCTGGGCCATGAAGGCGCGGGCATTGTCCGCGAGGTGGGCCCGGGCGTGACATCGCTGGAGCCGGGGGATCACGTGATCCCGCTTTACACGCCAGAATGCCGCGAATGTGACTATTGCCTCCATCCGCGCACCAATTTGTGCCAGAAGATCCGTACCACCCAGGGCCAGGGGGTCATGCCGGACGGTACCTCGCGCTTTTCGTATCAGGGCCGACCGATCCTCCACTATATGGGCACGTCGACTTTCTCAAATTTCACGGTACTGCCAGACATCGCCCTGGCCAAGGTCCGCGCCGACGCGCCCTTTGACAAGATCTGCTATATCGGCTGCGGCGTAACCACGGGCATCGGGGCGGTAATGTTCACGGCCAAGGTGGAGCCCGGCGCGCGCTGCGTCGTTTTCGGCCTGGGCGGGATCGGTCTCAACGTGATCCAGGGGCTGAAGCTGGTGGGCGCGCGTCAGATTGTCGGCGTGGACATCAATTCGGATCGCGAGGCTATGGCCCGAGAGTTCGGTATGACCGACTTTGTCAATCCGAATGATCTGGCGGGCCCGAATGATCTGGCGGGCCCGAACGGGGGAGCCGGCGATGTTGTTGGCCATCTTGTGGAGCTGACCGGCGGCGGGGCTGACTACTCCTTCGAATGCATCGGCAATGTGGAGGTGATGCGCCAGGCCCTGGAGTGCTGCCACAAGGGCTGGGGCGAGAGCATCATTATCGGTGTGGCGCCGTCTGGCGCGGAAATTGCAACGCGGCCCTTTCAATTGGTTACGGGGCGAGTCTGGCGCGGTACTGCCTTTGGCGGCGCACGGGGTCGCACCGACGTGCCGAAGATTGTAGATCTCTACATGGAGGGCCATGTGCGTATCGATGAGCTGATCACGCACACCATGCCTCTGGATGAGATCAATACCGCCTTTGACCTGATGCATGAGGGCAAGAGCATCCGTAGCGTAGTGATGTACTGATCCTGCTGGAGTGTGTCCTGTTGGCAACACGACACGGCCAAGGGGACAGCACCGGATTGGACGCTGGGGGATGGCGTTTGGCGAGCCGTCGCTTGGGTTCCCGTTGGAACGCTGGGCGGAAATCTCTTTACGCCGGTTTTTCGCGGCGCAAGAGTGTATGTTGGTGAGCCTGGTCGCAACCGGAACGGTCCAACCCTGTGATGGACCGTCGACAACGAGGCAGTTTGGCGCGTTCCACAGCATCTGTGGGCTCGCGACGCTGACCCGTGGGCGGAAAGGCCCATTAAGGTGAGGGGTTTTTGGCGATGGTTCGGTCGAACGACTGGGTGTTTACCCTGAGCGTCAATGTCTGGGCAGGCATTTTCAGCATCCTCGGTGCCTTTGGCATTCTGAGCCTGATCAGCGACCTGGTTGTCTTTGAAGTGCACATCGCTGCGGTGGTCGGTGCCTGGCAGGATGTGACCCGCCGAATGATGGATGCGGCCTTTGGCTGGATCTTTGACCTGCTTGGAATTGAGTTCGCCTGGTACGTCAAGGACTATTTCATCATGTCCTTCGTTGCCGCGGGCATGCTGGCACGCACCTATGTGAAGGTGAATGGCAGCATGAAGGATGCGATCGACGGATTCTCGGAGAATTTCTGGCGCAATATCGCGTTCATCATCCTCTGGCCCTATCCCTTTCTGATTGGCCTGCGGAAGATTTTCATTGATGACGACGAACTCGACCGCCAGAGCTTCCTTATTTATTTCGAGACGGTGGTTTGGGGCCTTCTTGTGATGGCCGTGAACTATATCCTGATCCTCAGCGGGGCACCGCGCGCGTGACGGGGCGGGCGGACAGTGCCGCGGCGTCGGTGTCCTGGAGCCAGTTTTTCCGTATTTTGAGCGTCACGGCATGCGTGACGGCCGCGGTCCACATCATCGCCGTGCCAGGCAAGGCGCAAGAGCCGGCTGTGGCCAGCATGGCGGAGCAGGACCCCGCATCAGCTGATCTGGGTACGCCCCAATCCCCCTATGTGTGGGATCTCACAGCGCTTTATGCCGATAGTGCTGCCTGGCAGGCGGATTTTGACCAGGTCCGCCGTCAGACGGGTGATCTTTTGGCCCTGCAAGGGGTCGTGGATTCCAGTCCCAAAGCCTTCCTGTCCGCCGCTGACCGCATCAGCACGACCTACAAACAAGCCGTGCGCCTGCTCGTCTACGCCACCCTGGCGGCAGACACCCGGCTCGATGATCCCTCGGCCCAGGAGCGCCGGCGCCTTGCCCGGGATCTCATCGCCGAGTTCGGCGCGGCCGTGAGTTGGTTCGACCCCAAACTGCTTTCCATGGGACCGCGCCGGGTTGAACGTTTTCTCGCCCGTGAGCCCGATCTGGAAAAGCACCGGTTCGCCTTGGAAAACACCCTGCGTGTCGCTCCGCACCGCCTGAACACCCAAGCGGAAAAGGTTATTGCCGAGACGGCCGGTTTGACCCAGGGACCCCTGGAGATCTACACGGCCCTGACGGCAACGGACCTGTCCTGGCCGGAGCTTCGGCTCTCGCGCCGCGAGACAATCCGGGTGGATCCCGTGGCCTATCGCATTCAAGGCCGCTCCACGCGCAGGGAGCGGCGGCAGGCGGTCTTTGAGGCCCATTGGGGCGCGTGGAAGGCCTATGAGGCTACGCTGGGCTCGATCCTGCACGCCCATTTCCAAGGTCTCGACATTCAAACCCGTCAGCGCGGCCATGTGTCCTCTCTGGAGCGTGTTCTGTTCCAGGACAATCTTCCCGTCGCCGTGCCGGAAATGCTGATGGCGGCTGGGCAACGCGCCCTGCCCACCCTGCGCCGGTATCTGCGGTTGCGGGCGCGCATGCTGAAAGTCACGGGACCGCTCAAATTCTATGACCTGTTTGCGCCGCTGGCCGATCACAACGTGACGTTCACGATCGAGGACAGCATTGCCCTGACGCGCCAGGCTCTCGACCCTCTTGGGGCGGATTACCGGGCAGCGTTTTCACGGGGGATCGAGGGCGCGTGGATGCATGTCTTCCCGGCAGAGGGCAAGAGATCTGGCGCCTATATGTTCGGCAGCGCCTATGATGTGCACCCCTATCTGTTTTTGAACCATACGGATGATTTTGAAAGCCTGCTGACCTTTGCCCATGAATTCAGCCACGCGGTCCACGCAAGCCTGGCGAATGGGGCCCAGCCCTGGGAAAAGGCAAGCCCGCCGGTCCTGGTCTCGGAGTCGGCCGCCATGACGGCGGAGTTGTTATTGCAGGACAGCCTGATCGACAAGGCCAGCACCCAGGAAGAAAAGCTGTTCTACCTGGCGCACAGTCTCGACAGTTTGCAGACGACCTATTTCCGGCAGATCATGCTCGCGGAGTTTGAGCGAATTTTGAGTGAGACCATCGCCAAGGGGGGCGTGATCACGGGGGCTAAGGCGACGGCCCTTTATCTTGATCTTCTGCGCCGGGTTTACGGTCAGGACCAAGGCGTGGTCGATATCGAGCCTGCCTATGGGATCGCCTGGGCGGCCGTCCCCCATCTCTATTACGATAATTATGTTTTTCAGTATGCGGCTTCATTTGCCGCCGGGACCCATCTGGCGGCGCGCATACGCGCCGGCGAAACAGGTGCCGCAGAGGCCTATCTTGGGCTCTTGAAGGCCGGTGGCTCCGACTATCCCCATGCGCTTTTGAAAAATGCGGGTGTTGATCTTGCCACATCAGCGCCCTTTGATGCGGTCGAAGCACGGATGACCCGCCTCCTCGACGCCCTCGAAGAGGCCCTCAATATGCGGGGCTGACAGGCCGCGCTCAGCCGAGCGATGCAATGAGGTCGGTAAGGACTTCCTCGGCATGCTCATCGAGTGGCGCTGTTGCCGGTGGCTTTGGCTGATCCGGCTGCCTTTTTGGTTCCTGATCCACCACATCGCCTTGCGGGCCGTCAAACACCCGCTCAATCGCATCCTGCAGCCGGTCGATATCGATCGGTTTTGACAAATAGGATGTAAAGCCGGCCGCGATATAGGCCTCCCGGTCGCCGGCCATGGCGTTTGCCGTGAGGGCGATAACGGGAATAGAGCATAGAGGGTCTGACAGGACACGGATCACTTTTGTGGCCGTAACGCCATCCATGACCGGCATCTGGATGTCCATCAGCACAAGGTCGAAGGGCGTCTGGCGCAGCATTTCGACCGCCTGCCGCCCATCATCGGCGATGACGCAATCATGACCCAGTTCCCCAAGGATCGTGCCGATCACCGTCTGATTGACCGTATTGTCTTCGGCAACAAGGATACGCCGCCGACAGGTCACGGGTTTAGGTCCCTCGACAGGTGCCCGCGTGGGTTCAAGTTCCGTCAGGTTTGAGGCGCCGAAGGGAATGGAGAGCCAGAATGTGCTGCCATCGCCGGGCGCGCTGTCCACGCCGATGTCCCCATTCATCAGCTCACAAAGTTGCTTCGAAATCGCAAGGCCCAGCCCCGTCCCGCCATAACGGCGCTTGATAGAGGTGTCCGCCTGGACAAAGCGCGAGAAGAGATTCGCGCAGACCTCTTCGGAAATGCCGATCCCTGTGTCGGTCACTTCAAATTTCACACGAAACGTGTTGTCCCGCGTGCGCTTCAGGATCGCGATGACCTGGACGCAGCCCTCCTCCGTGAATTTCACAGCGTTGGAGATGAGATTGAGCAGGATCTGGCGCAGGCGATGGGGGTCGCCCTTGACCACCGCCGGAATGCCGGGATCGATCATGCTTTCAAGCAGCAGGCCCTTTTCTTCCGCCTTGGGCCGCAGCACCGCCACAGCGCCCTCGATGATCCGCCGCAGGTCGAAGTCGATCGTTTCCACTTGCATGTGGCCGGCGTCGAGCTTCGAGAAGTCGAGAATGTCATTGAGGATGTTGAGCAGATTGAGAGCCGACTCCTTGGCCAGAGCCACATGCTTTACCTGGTGAGGCTCCAGATCATCCCGGCGCAGAAGATCAAGCATACCCAGAATGGCATTCATGGGAGTGCGGATTTCATGGCTCATCATGGCCAGAAAGTCCGACTTGGCCTTGTTGGCACTCTGGGCCTCGTTGCGCGCTTCGATCAGGGCCTTTTCCGACTGCTTGGCCGATGTGAAATCCACGGCACAGCCGATCACCACTGGCTTACGGGTCACCGGGTCCTGGACGAGGTTCATATCGTCATGGAACCAGCGATAGCTGCCATCCCGGTGGCGCAGGCGGTACTCGCAGGCCGCCCGGTCGGATGTCGAAAGGCGGTTAAGCGCATATTTGAGCGCAGGGAGATCATCCGGGTGGATCAGATCCGTTAGAGCCAGCGTGTCGCTCACAAGCGTGTCCGCCGTATAGCCCAGGAGGTGTTGGACACTGCCGGAAATGGATGACAGGAAGACCTTAAAGCCTTGAGCGCCCTCTTCCTCAGGGAGGCCTGCCGTGTAGAGCAAGGCTGCGCTTGAGTCCACAAGATGGGTCAGCTTGGCATTGGCCGCTTCAAGGGCCAGTTGGCCGGATTTTTCTGGGGTGATGTCCAACAGGGAGCCGCACATGCTTTCCGGGCGCCCTCGGGTGCCGAAACGGGGTTCAGCCATGGTCCGGGCCCAGAAGATCTCACCATTGCGCCGGTGCATCCGAAATTCGGACCGCAAGGCGCCGCCACCCTCCAGGCAGGTCTCAAGGGCCTTCAGGATGTCAGCCCGGTCATCGGCGTGAATGTGGGAGGCGAAATAAGTGAAATCGAGCATGCCGTCCTTGGGCTCATAGCCCAGCAGACTCATGAACCCCGCCGAGACATGGATTCTCTGGGTGCGGATGTCCCAGTCCCACAAGCCGATGCCCGAGCCGCGCACGGTTCGCGTGTAACGGTCTTCGCTGAGCTTCAGGGCCGAGAGCGTTTCGACTTCCTCAGAAATGTCCTCAACGAGGCCATAGACGCAGGCAACCCGGTCATCCTCCCCACGCTCCACATCACCGCGCACGCGGACATGGCCCGTACTGCCGTCGGGGCGCTGGAAACCAAGGTCCAATGTGAAGGGCTCTCCCGTTTCGGCGGCCGTCTCCATCAAGTCTTCAAGGGCGAAGCGGTCTTCCGGCGCATAGACGGCATGGGCCTCGGCGCGGTGCAGCGGATGGTCGGACGGCGTCATGCCGAAGGTCGTAAAGATGCCTTCGGACCAGTGGGTCTCGTCCGTTTTTGGATACCACCACCACAGGCCAACCCGGCCAATCTGTTCAAGACGGCGCAACATGTCGCCGGCGGTCAGCACAATGTCCCGCGAGGCCACATCCAGGGTCGCATCCCGGAAATGCGCCATAAGCAGATCGTTCTTGCCGGGCAAAGGGGTAAGGGCAAGCGCGATCCAGCGTTTGGGTGCCTCCCGGCGCGGTTTGGCGCCTTTGCGTCCCTTTCCGGATGTTGAAGCGCCAACGCCGGGCCAACACCAGCAGACGGTCATGCGAACGGTTCCGGTGCTGGTTCCGTCCAGGCGCTCCCGGGCCGTGCCCCGGTCAAAGGGCGACAGTCCATCGAAGAATGTGGGCAGTTCGGAGGGGGCGGCCTCTTCACAATCGATGTCCGGCAGGGCGAGCAGGGCGCTCGCCGCCTTGTTGGCCCAAAGAATCTTGCCGCTGCGAGTCATGCACAGGAGGGCGGCCGGGCTGTGGGCCGCGACCAGGCGATCGATGTCGGATGGCGGGACGGCGCTGGACTGTTCCTTCATGGGACTGCTTTCACGCTACGCGGGCCGGACCGGGCGAACGCGCGGCAGACGCCGGGAGCGACCCCATCGGATCCTCCTTCTCCCGGTCCCCTGTCACGGGCCTGATAAGCCAAGGGCATCCTTCTTCGCTGATTCGGCGCCCAAAGCGCTGCCCCCGAAATCAAGCACGGCGCAGGTCCAGGACAGGGCGAGCAGGGCTTTGCATACGGCCTCGGCCTTGTCCCAGGTTTCAAATGGTCCCGCTTTGAGACGGTAGAACACACCTTTTGAGCCGAGATCGACCCGGGACAGGACGGGTGTGAGCACACCGATTAGGGACGGGTGATCGGCGGCGATGTCGCGCCAGCCTTTGCGCGCCGCTTCCGCGCTTTTGTAGCTTGCCAAATGGACGGCGAACTTATCCGTTGCTCCGCTCGCTCCACCGCCGGCCGCCGGGCCAGATGGGGGCATGGGGGGAGAGACGGGGACGGTTCGTGGTTGAGGCGGCGTCGCAGGGGCCGCAGGCGCAGCGGCATCGAAAACCGCCGGCATGGACGCAGGCTGGCTCGCCAGGACCCCAGGGCCCAGACGGGAGAGGGCAATGCGGATGGCCGCCACGTCCTCTTCAAGCTGGTTGATCCGGTCCTCCAGGCTGCCCTGGCCCGGTCCGTTGGTTTTGCCCGTGGCTGGTGGTTTGGCCGCCCTGTCATCCCCGGCAAGGACATCCGGATCCGCACCGGCGCCAAAAAGGCCGGAGGCACAACCCGCCAATACACAACCCGCCAATACAAGCGTGCTGCAGATCAAGAGGCCCCGCAGGGCCTGACTTTGACCTTTCCAGACATGGGAAAAACCAGACACGGACCACAGGCCTCCGCCGCCGCTGGGACGGGGTCGCCGGCCCCTGTCCCCGGGAACAAGTCACACCTGCCAAGGGTGGTCCTCGTCTTGTGAAAATGAGGTTACCGGTCTTCGCGCTCCGGCCCGTCCGGGCCGAAAGTCGGATTGGGGGACAGAAAGGGCGAGGGTTCGCCCTTTGCCACCAAATGGCGGGCCGCAGCGAGGGCCGAGAGGCAATCGAAGACAGCATCATGGGCTTTGCCTGGCGCCGCCCGGTCCAGGCCGAAATGGTCGCTGAGGCTGCCGGAGTCGACCGCTTCAATCTCCACGCCATGTCTGCGGAAAAAGGCGTGAAGATTGGTCGTGTTGGTGGCTGTGAAGCGGTCTTCAAGGCCATAAAGCGCAATATTCTCGGCAATGACGACCTCGTCAAAGCCATAGCAGAACAAGGGCGCGTCGCCAGCAAAGTCCAGGAAATCCGTATAGGCTGCTTCGAAATCGATGCCGTCCCGGGTCAGGCGGTCCTGATCAATACCTGTCAGCTCTGTGATGAATGCCGAAAGCTGGGGATTGATACGGGGGCGGACCACACGTTCAAACCGGTCCAGCAGCGTGGCGTCTGCGGCGCGGACCTTCAGGGCACCGATCTGGATGATCTCCCGGTGCTCCCCCGGCCCCGTCCAGCGCCGCGCCCGGGACCCCGGCCAGGCCGTGAACTCAAGATCCAGGATGACGGCGGTGTCTTCTTGGTTCATGTCCCCCTCCCGCATTGGCCGATGGGTCTTGCCCGGCGCCATCCACCCGTCAAGCAGGGCTGTATGGTAATGGAAAGGCGTTATATGGGGATATGGGTGCGATCTGGCGAAGCTATAACGGGCATAAGGGGAAACGGCCATGGAGACGAACAGCGGCGCAGGACAGACACCCGTTGGAGCGCCCGGTCAGATGCATGGGGAGGCTCCTGCTCAAGCGATCGAGGCCATCGGCACGCTTCCTGACGAGCGCATTGGCCAGATTGCCGCCCGCCAGGCCTCCCACGACTTTGCGAAATTTGTGCGTCTCCTGTTTGAGCGCGCGGATGCCGATGATCTTGCCGCCTATGACGCCGATACCCTGCTCGGCATTGCCCGGTCGATTTGGGACCTCCTGGAACATCGCGAGCCTAAAGAATGCATCGTCCGGGTCTTTAATCCCAATCGACAGCGGGATCATTTCAATGGCCTTTGCACGGTGGTGCAGGCTGTGACCGGCGACATGCCCTTCATCATCGACTCGGTGCTCGGGCAACTTTCGGCCATGGACCTGCCCATCCGCCGGATCCTGCATCCCATTGTGGAAACCCGCCGGGACGAGCATAGCCGCAGGCTCCAGGTGGAAGCGGCCACTATGGTGCAGCCCGGTTCCCCCACAGAGCGCCAGGCCCGCGAGCAGGGCTTCCAGCGGGAGTCGATTCTGCATGTGGAGATCGACCGGCACACGGATCCGGTGATGCACCGGGAGATTGAGCGCGAGATCGATACCGTCTTGAAGGATGTGGCCCGTGTGGTGGAAGACTGGCTACCCATGCGATCCGGCCTCAAAGAGGCGATCGACGATCTGAGCCGCAATGCGCCGTTTCGGGCGCCGGGTCTTGAAAAGGGGGAGTTCGACGAGACCCAGGCCTTTCTCAAATGGCTGCTCGATGACCATTTCGCGTTTCTGGGCATGCGCGATTATGAGATCGTGGGCGGGATCGAGACCGGGGACTTGATGGTCCATGAGGAGACGGGTCTTGGGCTCCTGTCGGATCCGGAGGCCCGCGTCCTGCGCCGGCGCGGCGAGCTTTCGGTGATGACACCTGAGGTGCGGGATTTCCTGCGCTCGCCCCAGCCCATCATTGTGTCCAAAGCCAATGTGCGCTCCGTGGTCCATCGGCGTGTCTTCATGGATTATATCGGCATCAAGCGGTACGGCCCTGATGGCCAGGTGATCGGGGAGCGGCGCATCGTCGGCCTGTTTACGGCCGTGGCCTATAACCGGTCGACCTGGGACGTGCCGCTGCTCGCGCGCAAGGTCTCGCTGGTCATGGAAAAGGCCCGCCTGCCCATGAACGGCCATGACGAGCGCTCGATGATCAATATCCTGGAGACCTTCCCCAGGGACGAGCTGTTCCAGGCCTCTGTGGATGAAATCCTGACGGCGGCGATCGGCGTTCTGCGGCTCCAGAAACGGCCGCACACAAAGGTCTTTGTGCGCCATGATCGGTTCGACCGGTTTGTCGCCGTTCTGGTCTATGTGCTGCGGGACAAATACGACACGGCCTTGCGTGTTCGCATCGGCGAGCTGCTGGCCGAAAAATATGACGGTCAGGTGCAATCATTCTATCCGGCCTTTGGCGACAGTCCGATGACCCGGGTCTATTTTATCATCAGTCGGAATATTGGTGAGCTGCCGGTTGTGGATCTGCCCGAGATCGAAGCGCGCATCGACGCCTTTACCCGCGACTGGGCGGACGATCTGCGTGTGGTTCTGGTCCAGGAGAATGGGCCGGCCCGGGGGCGCGAGCTTGGCGTGCGCTATGCCAACGGGTTTTCGGCCGGCTACCGGGACCATTTTGGCTGTGCCACGGCCAGCAAGGACATTGAGATCATTGAGGCCCTCGGCGCCTATCCGCAGATCGGGATCTACACTTATCGAAACACGGAAGATCCGGTCTCGGCGATTCATCTCAAGAGTTATCATTGGGATGTGCCGCTGCCCTTGAGCGATTGCTTGCCGATTTTGGAAAATATGGGCCTGCGGGTGGTCGAGGAGGTGCCCTATGCGGTGGAGGTGGCGCATGACTCCGGGCTCACCCGCGCGGGCGAGGATGCGAGCGGACGCACGGTTTGGATCCACGACTTCTTCATGACCCACACAGCCCAATGGCCCATCGATCTTGAGGCGATTCGCACCGTATTCGCCGAAGCGTTCCGGGCGGTGTGCTTTGAATGGGCCGAGAATGATGGCTTCAACCGCCTCGTCGTCGAGCAGGCCATGCCCTGGCAGGATGTCATGGTCCTCCGGGCGCTCGCCCGCTTCCGCAAACAGGCCGGCTCGACCTTCAGTGAAAGCTATATCGTCACGGCTCTGAGCAATCAGGGGCACATCGCCCGCATGCTGGTCGAGCTCTTCCGTGTCCGGTTCGATCCAGCGCTTGCGCAGAGCCGCGATGTGCGCGAGGGGCGGCAGATCGAGATCGAGGCCCAGATCGAGGCGGCCCTGGAGAAGGTAACGTCCCTCGACACGGACCGGATCATCCGCCAGTTCCTGAACCTGATCAAATCGGCCCTGCGCACAAATTACTTCCAGACTGTCAAGGGCGAACCGAAGCCATATTTGTCGATCAAATTTGCCAGCCGAGAGATCTTCGATCTGCCCGAACCCCGGCCCAAATTCGAGATCTTCGTTTATTCTCCACGTCTTGAAGGTGTGCATTTGCGCGGCGGCCTGGTGGCCCGAGGCGGAATTCGCTGGTCGGATCGGCCGGAAGATTTCCGTGCGGAGATTCTGGGGCTCGTGAAGGCCCAGCAAGTCAAAAACGCCGTTATCGTGCCCGTGGGCGCCAAGGGCGGTTTTGTTCCCAAGCGCCTTCCGGGCGGCACGGCCAGCCGTGATGCCATTATTGAAGAAGCGATTGCCAGCTACCGCTTGTTCATCTCGGGTCTGCTCGATCTCACGGACAATCTGGGCGAGGCCGGTGTGGTCCCGGCCCGGGATGTGGTGGCCTATGATGGTCCGGATCCCTACCTTGTCGTGGCTGCCGATAAGGGAACGGCCTCCTTTTCCGACATCGCCAATGAGGTCGCGGGGGATTACGGTCATTGGCTGGGGGATGCCTTTGCCTCCGGCGGGCGCGCAGGTTATGACCACAAGAAAATGGGCATTACGGCGCGGGGTGCCTGGGAAGCGGTCAAACGCCATTTCCGTGAGCTGGGGACTGACATTCAAAAGACGCCTTTTACGGCTGTCGGCATCGGCGACATGTCCGGTGATGTGTTCGGCAATGGCATGCTGTTGTCGACCCAGACAAAACTCGTCGCGGCCTTTGATCACCGGGATATTTTTATCGACCCTGATCCGGACCCTGCCCGCTCCTACGGGGAGCGCCAGCGCCTCTTCGCCCTGCCACGGTCCAGTTGGCAGGACTACAATCTGGATCTAATCTCAGCCGGCGGCGGCGTGTTCAGCCGTCAGCGCAAATCCATTCCCCTGTCGGAGGACATACGCAGGGTCCTTGGTGTGGCTGCAACAGCCATGACGCCCACGGATCTTATCCGGGCCATCCTGGCGGCGCCGGTGGATCTTCTCTGGTTTGGTGGTATTGGGACCTATGTGAAGTCCGGCGAAGAAAGCAATTTCGATGTGGCGGATCGGGCCAATGATGTTCTGCGCCTTGATGCGGATCAGGTGCGGGCTCGGGTCGTGGGTGAAGGCGCCAATCTGGGCTTTACCCAGCTCGGCCGCATCGATTACGCAAGGGCGGGCGGGCGGATCAATACGGACTCGGTGGATAATGCCGGTGGTGTGGATTGCTCCGATCACGAAGTGAATATCAAGGTTGCGCTCGATACGGTGGTGGCCTCGGGCGAGCTGACCCGGGAGAGGCGCGACGTCCTGCTGGAGGACATGACCGATGTGGTCGCCGCTCTGGTGCTGCGGAACAATTACGATCAGACCCTCGCGCTGTCGGTCGCGGAAATGGCGGGCCGGGACGATTTTGATGCCCATGGCCGTCTCATGCGCTGGCTGGAACGCCATGCCGGACTCGACCGCGCCGTGGAATTTCTGTCCGATGAGGAAACCCTGGAAGAATTGAAAGAGCGGGGCCAGGGCCTGACCCGTCCAGAAATTGCTGTCCTGATGGCTTATACCAAGACCAAGCTGTTCGACACCCTGCTCGCCAGTGACGTGCCCGACGATCCGTGGCTGGAGCAGGATCTCATCCGCTATTTTCCCGCGGTTCTGGGCGAGCGCTATCGGCCGGCCCTGGCTACCCATCGGCTGCGCCGGGAGATCATCGCGACTGTCCTTGCCAATGATCTGGTGAACAAATCCGGACTGACGATGATCCATCGGATCGAGGAGAGCATGGGCATCGCGGCGCCGGATATCGCCCGCGGCTATGTCATCACGCGGGAGATTTTCGGCCTGCCCTCCCTCCAGGACCGGATCAATGGTCTTGATCTTGAGGTGCCTACGGATGTTCAGATCCGCAGTCACCGGCGCATTATCGAATTCATGCGCCGGCAGGTGCCCTGGTTCCTGCGCTACCGGCCCATGGGTCTTGTCATTGAGCCGGTTGTTGAGGCCTATCGCGGTCCTGTCTTGCGCCTTGCGGCCGGCCTTGAGGACATGCTGTCCGCTTTTGAGTCCGAGCAGCTTGAACACACGCTGAACGAGGGGCGCAAGGACGGTCTTGAGGAAACCATCGCTCGGCCCCTGGCCTTGCTTGAGCCACTGTCCTCGGCCACGGACATTATTGATATTGCCCGCAACTGGAACTGGACGCCCGAAGCAGCGGGTGCGGCCTATTTCTCCGTGGGGGCTGCGCTCAATCTCGATCGGCTGCGTTTTGCGGCCAGAAATCTGTCCTCGGATGAACATTGGGAGCGTCTTGCCATCAAGCGGGCCGTGGATGACCTGTTCCGTCAGCAGCGTTTTCTTGTGAATGCGGCCATTGGCGCGGCGGTCGATAGCGGTCTTGATCATCCCGATGGGGAAACCGTCGCGGAGAACTGGCTCGCCCAACACCAGCACAATATCAATCGGGTCAATTCGCTGATTGCCGATATGACCGCGTCAGGACCGCTGACAGGCGCAAAACTCGCCCTTGCCGGCAGCCAGATCCGGGATCTCATGGCTGGCCTTGGATAAGGCCGGCGCAAACGCGGGAGAAAGGCCGTGGGGAAAACCAAAACACCGACCTGGAATAGCCTGAAGGCCCTGGCACTTGGTCTTGATCTTCCGGGTGTTGAGGAAACCACTTCCTGGGGTCAGCCCTGCCTCAAGGCCCACAAGAAGCTCTGGGTCTGGTGGAGCCCCCACGAGGATGCGCCCGTCTTCAAGGTCCCCTTCGAGGAGCGGGAGATGCTCATCGAGGTCGATCCGGACACATACTTTTTTACCAACCACTACAAGAACCACACCCTCATTCTTGTGCGTCCCGACCGGCTCGATCTTGACTGGGCCCGGGCCAATCTGATCCGCGTGTGGCGGGCCCAGGCGCCGAAAAAACTTCTGAAAGCGTATGATGCAGATATGGGCATGCCTGGGCCTGCGGCGCAGAGTAAGCGGTGTACGGATGGTTCTGGTTCTGGTTCTGATTCTGGGGCTGCGCCAGGGGCTGGGGCCGGGCTGCCGGCAGGTCTCACCGGTCCTGCTGTCCAGGCCTTGAACGATGCGGGCATTAACAGCCTTGAGGCCGTTGCGGCCGAGGGACGGGCCTCGATCGCGAGGCTGCGGGGCATTGGTCCGAGTGCCATGAAGTCCTTGGAAACGGCCCTGGCCGCCCATGGCCTGACATTCGCTGAACCGCCCGCCTCTTGAGTTTTGTCCTCGTTGGGCTCGTGGGACCTGGGACCCCAGATCATTTGGGACTCCTGAGCATCTGGGATCCTATATCATCTGGGACTGGTGGGATCTAATGTCGTGGATCAGAAGTCCGCATGAGACGTCTCGGCACGTCCGTCTGCGGACTTCTGATCCGAAAACGACACGAGAAACACCATATTGCTCGTGTGGCTCTTGCCATTATCGGTCACAGATGATCGGGATGGGCCCAGAAAGAACCCGGAGAGAGGAAGGACACGTCATGAGCGTTACGACGGAACTGGTTGGTGATGTGGCGGTGGTCACGATGGATGACGGCAAGGCCAATGCCATTTCCATGGCCATGCTCGATGCTCTGGAGCCGGCCCTCGATTGGGCGCAGGAGAATGGCAAGGCCGTTGTTCTGGCGGGCCGGCCCGGCAAATTCTGTGCCGGGTTTGACCTCAAGGCCATGCAAGGTGCCGATGCCGCCACCATCGCAGCCCTTGTCAACCGCGGCGGGCGCTTGATCCTCCGGCTCTATGGCTATCCCCGGCCCCTGATTGCCGCTGTCGCAGGGCACGGCATCGCCCTTGGCTCCTTTATCCTGCTCGCCTGTGACACAAGGATCGGTGCGGACGGGCCTTACAAATATGGCCTCAACGAAACGGCGATCGGCATGGCCCTGCCTGTGTTCGGGCTGGAAATGGCCAAGGCCCGCCTTGCCCACTCCCATCTGACCGCCTCGCCCATCCAGGCCAGGGTCTATGATCCGCACAGCGCCGTAGAGGCCGGGTTCCTGGACCGGGTTGTACCGGAGGCGGATGTTCTGTCCGAGGCGAAAGCGATTGCCACACAGATGGCCGCCATGCCTGGTGAAGCCTATGCAGCGAACAAAATTGGCATGCGGAAAGAAACCCTAGATACCATCGCGGCGAGCCTCACGCTGTAAATCGATGCCTGCCAGCGACCCTGACCTGTGCTTGCGGGTCAGGGCATGACGCCGGTCTTTTGCCGAGCCATTGAGGTTTTTGAAAAACACCGCCTAATCAACCTGTTGTGCGTACTGGTGCACTGTCATGGAACTGCCGCGTAAGCATCCTAGAAAATGAACAATGTGTGGGTGCTCTGGCACAGGTTGGATGGGAGACAGGGGTATGGCGCAGGATTGGTTGAAAGCGGGCCTTTTGTCCGCAGTTGCCTGGTCGGTCTTGGCAAATGGTGCCGCGGCACAGATCGAGGTGGTGCCGGATGACGCGGCGGAAGACGAGGAAGTCATCACCGTTACGGGCAGCCTGACGCCGCGCCCGGCCAAGGAGCTGGGGAGCGCGATCTCCATCCTTGATGACACCTTTATCGAAGCCACCCAGAACATCATTGTCTCTGACATTCTGCGCACCGTGCCAGGTCTCGCCGTGAACCGGACCGGGCCCCAGGGGACCTTGACCCAGGTGCGCATCCGCGGCGCCGAGGGCAACCAGACCCTGGTGTTCATCGACGGCGTTGAAGCCGCCAATCCCGTGTTCGGCGAATTCAACTTCGCCAATCTGGTGTCTGCCGATATCGAGCGGATCGAAGTGATCCGTGGGCCCCAGTCCGCCCTGTACGGCTCCGAGGCGATTGGTGGTGTGATTTCCGTGATCACCAAGGCGCCCAAGCCCGGCCTCAATGGGGAAGTGGAGCTTGAAGGTGGATCCTTCGGCACCTATCGCGGTTTTGCGGCCCTTGGTGGCGGCACCGAGGTGTTCGGCCTGCGCGGTGCAGTTCAATACTATGATACCAACGGGGTCTCGACCTCTCCGACGGGGACGGAAGATGATGGTTTTGACAACCTGACAGCCAGTCTGAAGGGGGTCTTCAGCCCGTCAAACCGCCTGACGGTGGAGAGCGTGGTGCGCTACTCCGACAGTGAAGTCGAAACGGACATGCAGGAGTTCGCCTTCGGTACGGTCCAGGATGCGGCGACCACGTCGGAGTCGGAGGATTTGATCGCAAAGATCGATGCCACGGGCGCTCTCGTCGGTGACTGGCTCATGGGCCGCGCCTATGTGGCGTATACGGACACTGAAGTCACCAATTTCGATGATGGTGCCGAAACAAGCTTCAGCCGCGGTGATCGTTTGGATCTGGGTGTGCGCCTGACGGCAGAAAAAACATTCGGTTTGACCGAACACAGCCTGACGGCCGCCGTTGAATATGAAGAAGTCGAGTTCGAGAACATCAACCAGAGCCAGAGCGACGAGCAGACTTCCATCGTCGGCGAATATAATTTCGGCTACGACAATCGGGCATTCTTGTCTTTCGCCGTCCGTCAGGACTTCAACGGTGAGTTCCAGGACGCCACCACCTACCGGGCCTCGGGCGCCTGGCTGCTGCCGCGCTGGGGCACGCGTTTCCATGCCAGCTGGGGCGAAGGCATCACCGACCCGACCTTCAATGAGCGCTTCGGCTTCAATCCCGACACCTTTATCGGCAACCCGGACCTGGTGCCGGAGCGCTCCACGGGCTGGGATATCGGCATCGAACAGGCCTTTTTTGGGGGCCGGGCCGTCATCGACATCACCTATTTCAACGCCAATCTTGAGGATGAGATCAGCAGCTCGTTCACTCTTATCGATGGCCAGTTCATCTCCTCACCGATCAACAATCCGGGCGAGAGTGAGCGTCAGGGCGTCGAAGTGGTCTTCACGGCCGATCTTTATGAGGGCCTCAGCCTGACCGGTCAGTACACCTATCTTGATGCGACGGGGGCGGATGGCCTTGTCGAGGTTCGCCGGCCGGAACATGTCGCCAGCGCCAACCTGTTCTACACCGGCCTTGAAAACCGTCTGAGCGTCAATCTGGGTGTGGACTATAACGGGGAGCAGGAAGACCTGTTTTTCGGGTTCTCCGATCCCAATTTCACCCCGCGCCGCACGCTCGACGCCTATACGCTTGTGCGTCTCGCCGTCTCCTATCAGGCATCGCAATATGTTCAGCTCTTTGCCCGCGGCGAGAACATTTTCGATGAGGAGTATGAAGAGGTGCTGGGCTTCAACGCCACGGGCGCTGCCGGCTTTGTGGGCGTGCGCCTCACCTATTGATCACGATGACTTGCCGGCGCGACCGATTGGCTTGGCCATGGTCGCGCCAGGCACCGCGACGCCTGTCGATGTCGGCACGTCACGGCGTTCGACGACGGTAAATCCGTAGGCGGCATAAAGCGGTTCCCCGGCCATGGTGGCGAACAGCTCCAGGCGCGTGAACCCTTCTGAGGCCGCTGCATTTTCGCACAGTTCCAGAATGCGCCGGCCGATGCCCCGGCGGGTAAAGTCCGGGTCCGTATACATGGCCCGGACACGGGCCGCTTCTGTCTCCGGATTGAGCAGGCGGGCGCTGCGACCTGCCGTGTGGTCCCCGCCGAACAGGGTTGCGCGGCGGCCCCATCCTCCGCATCCCACAATCCGCTCTGACCGCCTTTCGGGCTCGCCATCGGTGATCACGAAATAGGTGGCGTCCTCGATCAATTGTGTGTCGACACCCATGATCTCGAAATGGGCTTCGAGGAGTGCGGCATCCACCTGGGATCCAATCAGATGACGGATGGACCGGTCCATCAGATCCTTCAGGACCGGCAGGTCGGACAGCCGCGCCAGCCGGTGTTCCACACGCGTTCCCATGGTCCATCCCTCATTTCACTGGTTTCAATCCTGGTGCTGCCAGTATGGTCCTGCCCACCCGATCAAAATCCCGGTCAACGCCGCCGGAGCAGCCCGCCATGACCCTGGACTTTACCCAGACCGTCGCCTTCACAGCCTTCGGCACCTTGAGCCTAATGGCCTGCGTGCTCTTTCTGCTGGACCCGATGACCCGCCAGCGGCAGGCCTGGGCGATCCCCGCCCTGTTTGCCCTTCTGACCTGGTTCGCCCTGTCGAACCTAGTGTGGCGGGTCAGGAATTCGCCCGCATGATCGGCGGGCTCCGTAGCGAAT
>CAYUYV010000013.1:0-14949 GCA_964449455.1 uncultured Alphaproteobacteria bacterium
ACGACATCGTGCTGACCATCGGCATCTTCAGCCTGCTGCAGATCCGGTTTGACCTCGCCATCATCGCGGCACTTCTGACCATCGTCGGCTACTCGCTGAACGACACGGTCGTCGTCTATGACCGGGTGCGCGAGAACCTGCGCAAATACAAGAAGATGGACCTTGCTGAACTGATCGATCTGTCGATCAACGGCACCCTGTCCCGAACGACCATGACCTCCGTCACCACCCTGATTGCTCTGCTGTCGCTTTACATTCTGGGTGGGGAGGTGATCAGAGGCTTCACCTTCGCCATGATCTGGGGCGTCATTGTCGGGACGTATTCCTCCATCTTCGTCGCGGCACCGCTTCTTCTCATCCTTGGCGTGAAGCGGGACTGGAGTGGGCTGGAGACCAAACCCGCGAATATTCGTTTTGCCGATTGATGGATGGAAGCTGCGGTGATGGGTCCATGCTGACGGATCCGTGACCGGATCGCGCCGCCCTCTGCCCTGGCGTCCCATGCCGCCAATGCCATATCGGTGATGGTTGACGGATGAAGTGTCCGGCAGCCGGCCCCGTCGTCCGCGCCATTTACGCTCCGATGACCTTGTGCCGGCACTGTCGGCGTGAACAAGGAGGCGCGTCATGGCCGATCTTACAGTGGATGTCGCCATTATCGGTGCGGGCACCGCCGGGATGGCGGCCTATCGGGAAGTGGTCAAACTCAATCGGTCCGTCCTGCTGATCGAGGCGGGCTCCTATGGCACCACCTGTGCCCGGGTGGGCTGCATGCCCTCCAAATTGCTGATCGCAGCCGCAGAAACGGCCCATCACATGCGCCATGCATCCCGCTTCGGGGTGAACGCGGGCGCTCCCACGATCGACGGGGTCGCGGTGATGAAGCGGGTGCGCGAGGAGCGCGACCGGTTTGTCGGCTTTGTTCTTGATACGGTCGAGGACTTTGACCCCGCCCACAGGGTTCGGGCCCGGGCCCATTTCCTCGACGACCACACCCTTCAGCTTTCGGACGGCCGCAAGGTGCATGCCAATGCCGTCATTATTGCGACCGGGTCACGGCCCAATGTGCCGCCGCCCTTCCAGCATTTGGGCGAGCACCTGGTTGTTAATGACGATGTATTCGACTGGCAGGACCTGCCCCAATCCGTGGCCGTGTTTGGGGCAGGGGTCATCGGGCTTGAACTCGGCCAGGCCTTGCACAGGCTGGGTGTGCGCACGACCTTGTTCGGCCGCGACCACGCTGTCGGTCCGCTCACGGATCCTGCGGTCAAGCAGGAGGCGCTGCGCCTGTTCCAGGACGATTTTCCGTTCTGTCCCCATGCGGATGTCATCAGTATGGATCCCGGTCCCGATGGCGTGACGATCATCCACAAGGGACCGGATGGCGAGCAGCACACGGACCGCTTTGAGCGGGTCCTGGTCGCGACGGGGCGCCGGCCCAATCTGGATGGGCTGGGGCTTGAGACTACATCTCTTGTGCTGGATGGGCGCGGCATGCCGGACTTCGACCACCTGTCAGGCCAGTCAGGCGACAGCGCCATCTTTATCGCCGGTGATGCCAATGGCGAGGTGCCGTTGCTCCATGAGGCGGCCGATGAGGGGCGGATCGCCGGGCGGAATGCGGCCAATGCCCCCCAGGTGAACCGCTATATGCGCCGGGCCGACATCTCCGTTGTGTTTTCCGATCCCCAGATCATGATGGTGGGGGATACCCACCGTACCCTGACGGAGACTGGTACGCGCTTTGTCGTCGGTTCCGTTGACTATGGGGACCAGGGGCGGGCGCGGGTCATGCTCCAGAACAAGGGGCTGCTCCGGGTCTATGCGGAGGAGGGGACGGCCCGTTTCCTGGGTGCTGAGATGATTGGTCCTCGGGCGGAGCATATCGCGCATCTGCTGGCCTGGGCGCGCCAGTCCAACTTGACCATCCCCGATATGCTGGAGCGGCCATTCTATCACCCGGTGATTGAGGAAGGTGTGCGCACGGCCCTGCGCACGGCGCTTTCGAAACTGAAAATGGGGCCTGAGCCTGTCCCGCGCTGCATTGATTGCGGCCCGGGCGGCTGACACGAGCACGTGCGTCCCAAAGCAAGCGCCTGAGAAGCAGGCGCCTGAAAAGCAAATACACAGAAAGAAAAACGCCGCGGACAGATCGTCCGCGGCGTTCTTTTTTGAGGGGGTGACCGACCGCTTAGCGGGTGAAGGTCACACCGAAGAAGAAGAACCGGCCCGTTGCATCATACACACCCGGGAAGGTGTTGTTGTTGCCCGTGCCCGTACCCGGCGTGGTGGTCAGCGGCGGATCCCGGTCGAAAATGTTGTTCACGCCCATACGCAGGGCAATGTCATCAACCGGGCGATAGAAGAAGGCCGCATCGAGATACTGGACCGCACGGTGGCCGCCATCAATGGAGTTGGAGACAGCCGGTGCATCTTCGGCGATGGAGATGCTGCTGCTGTAACGCCAGTTCAGGCGGATATCGAGGTCAACTGGGGTTTCCCAGGTGAAGGCCGCAAAGTGGCGGTATTCCGGGGTCGGAACACCGACGATGCTGTTGGCACCCGTACAGGGGTTCAGCCACACGCCCACGCAGGAGTCGAATTCGGCGCCCGGAATGGACTGGAACTCAAGCTCCAACAGATAGGTTGCGGCGTAGTCGAACACGAAGGTGCCGTAGTCACCGAAGCCGAGATCACCGATTTCGAACGCGTACTGGATGTTGAAGTCCAGACCAGACGTGTTGAACTCGGCGATGTTGACGTCCGTTGCGGTGATGCCGGCAACTTCACCATCAGCCGTCGTGTTGGTCAGGAACAGGGTTCCGAACGCATCACGCTGGATCAGGTCACAGAATGCGGCATTGCCGGTGTTGATACATTCGCTCAGCGACACGGCCGGCGGGATCGGATTGATGAAGTCCGTCACCGAGATGTTGAAGTAGTCGACCGAGACAGTGAGGTTGTCGATCCAGCGCGGTGTGATCTGGATGCCAGCCGTGATGGTGTCGGAGCTCTCCGGTTCCAGATCCGGGTTACCGCCCGTGATGGAGTTGAACTGGAACGCAGCGGAGTCTTCGATCGTGCCGTACTCGCCCGGCGTCGCCACACCGTCATCAACGAATGGTGTCACACCCGTATTCACACACTGCTCAAAGCTTGCAGAGGGCTCAGGGATCGGCGTGTTGGGGTCGAAGTCGCCAGCGCAAGGATCGCCGAGACCGTTCGGACCGGCCTGGAGGTCAAACAGTCCCGTATCCTGGCCCGTGAACAGCTCGATGACGTTCGGTGCACGGACGGCCCGCTGGAACTGAGCCCGCAGACGAATGTCATCGATCGGACGCCAAGCCACGCCAGCGTGGAAGGTATTCGTATCGAAGCTGTTCGTGTTCCCGTCGAGGTCATCGACCGTGTACATCGACCGGCGATAGGCACCGTTGATGCTGAAGTCCTGGATGAAGGGCACATCCTGGATAATGGGGATATTCACCTCGGTAAAGGCTTCTGCAACGCGCACTTCACCTTGCACCGGCAGAGTAGCACCGCCCACACCGGTCAGACCGCGACCGAGCGGTGTCCGGCTGACGACGTCCGGGATGGACTCCAGGTTATCGCTGCGGAATTCAAAGCCACCCAGAACGGAGGCGCCGTCTTTCGCAAAGGGTGAGCTGAACCCGTAGTCACCCGTGTTGACCTGAAGCGTACCGCCGATCACGACCTGCTCCACGTCACCCGTCGTGATCCCGACGCCCTGAATGAATGCGGCCGCTTCCGGCGTCACACCCGTGGAGCCATCGGCACCGCGCGTGAAGATGTCCCAGGGCACACAACCGCCGGACGGGTCGGAACAGACAGGCTCGCCAGTGGTTGGATCAGCCACCACGAACAAGGCCTGCTGAGCGTTGTCGAAGCTGATGTCACCAATGGACACATCTTGCAGGGTCACGCGGGAGAACTGTGCGAACAGGTCATAGGTGACCGTGTCGTTGAACAGCTGACCGTCGATGCCACCAACCACACGGTATGTGCTGTTCTCGATGATCGAGATCCGCGGATCACCTTCGACATTCCGGTGACTGTGGATGAAGGGAACGATCTCGTCGCCTTCACAGCCCAAAATATCCAGATAGGTGTTGCCCGTACCATCGGCAGCAAGGCCCTGGTTCAGCAACGGGTTGTCACAGTTGATCTCAAAAGGCCGGTTGAAGCTGGCCGACGGAGCGATCTGGGCGTCGGAGCTGTTGTTCATGAACTCAGCAGTCAAGTAACCGCGGAGATTTTCCAGGAACTGGTAATGGGCCTTACCGTAAATAGTGAAACGCTCAACGGGCCGCTGATAGAAGTTGAAGGAGCCGAAGTTGAAGGTTTCATCCGGACCGCCAGAGAACGGCACCAGCTCGCCGGTTTCGGTCTGGAACTGCAGGGGCAGGCCCACATTGGTGTTGAAGCGGCGGAAGTTACTGGACCCGACGCAGCCAAGGCCGCCGGTACCGCCGCCGCTGCCCAGGGAACAGGCGCCCACATCGTGGTCGCCGCCAAGCTGCTCACCCTGACGGAAATACTGGAAGAACAGGGTCACGTTACCCTTGTCGTCCCGGGTGTTGGCACCGAAGGTCGCAGAGACCACGGCACCGAAACCGTCCAGGGTGCTGTCAGCGGGGATGGGCTGTCCGCTTTCAGCAAGAACGATCTGCGCCAGATTGTTATCATTCTGGTCGACATTGAAGCTGCCCTGAACGTCGACTTCAAAGCCCTCAAAATCGTCCTTCAGGATGAAGTTGACGACGCCAGCCACGGCATCGGAACCATAAACGGCCGAGGCACCCCCTGTGACGACGTCGATCCGTTCGACGAGCTGGGTCGGCACAAGGTCAACGTTTGACGGGGAGAACACCGGAGAGCCATAGGGAAGGCGCTTGCCGTCGATCAGTGGCAGAGTCCTGTTGGCGCCAAGACCACGCAGGTTCACGGTGGCCGTACCGGAAGCGCCGTTCGACACGTCCGAGGTCTGGCCCGTGAAGACCTGAGGCAATCGGTTCAAGAAGTCTTCGACCTGGACCGTACCGCGGGAGGCCAGATCCTGCGGGTTCACCGTCAGAACCGGGTTCGGCGCGTCGAAGGAAGAGCCGAGCAGGCGGGATCCGGTGATCACCATCCGCTCGTCGGTTTCTTCCTCCATCTCAACATCGACTTCGTCGGCCTCAGCTTCCTGGGCCATGGCCGGTGCTGCGCAGAACACAGCAGCCGTCAGAATGGTGGAGCAAAGAAGACGCTCCAGAAGATCAGACTTTTTCATAGTCCCCGTACCCCTTTAAGGTGTGGTTTTCGGCATTATTGACCGCCGTGCGGGATGCTCCCGCGCTCGGTTCTCGCAGCCACAACCCAATTCCGGTCCATTTGCGTTTGTTCTTCCGGAGTCACAAATGGGTTAATCGAGCTTAGGTTCCGTGAACGAATTGTGTCAACTATGCGTTTTGGAAAAGAACGGGGTTGTGATCACTGCATTTTTGAAATTTCAGGCCGATTTGTTGGAGGACAGAACCTGATTGTTGCCCCGACAATTCTGGGTAGCTTTATGGCGAATTAACACCAAGGGCCAGTTCGACACTTGAAACGGGCCTCAGACGTCGGATTTCAGGTCATAATCTATATTACAATACTGGTTTGTTCGTTTGACACGTCATGGGTGTGCACATGGGCACAAGATGTCTATTAAATGACAGTTCGATAGGGTGACAATTGCGTCACAAACCGGCGGCTGCCTGAGCCAGACCTCTCGGACAGCGGTCTACCAGCCCATGCGTCGCCCCTTGGGCGCTCCGTCGCCAGTTTGTGAGGGTGTGACGGCAAAACGGCCCGCATCGGCGGCAGCCCGGAACAGGGCCTTTGCCTTGTTGACCGTCTCGATATGTTCAGCTTCGGCATTACTGTCCGCAACGACGCCGCCGCCGGCCTGAACATGGAGCATCCCGTCCTTCACCACGCCCGTGCGCAGGGCGATGCAATTGTCCATGCTTCCGTCAGCGGAAAAATAGCCAACGAGCCCCGCATAGGCGCCGCGCCGGTCCTGCTCCACCTCATGGATGATTTCCATGGCGCGGATTTTGGGGGCGCCCGACACGGTGCCTGCAGGAAAACCGGCCTTGAGGGCATCCACGGCGTCGCAGCCCGCGCGCACACGGCCTTCCACATTGGAAACAAGATGCATCACATGGCTGTAGTGCTCCACGCAGAAACGCTCCGTCACCCGCACACTGCCGGTTTCCGAGACCCGGCCCACATCATTGCGTCCCAAATCAAGGAGCATGAGATGCTCGGCCCGCTCCTTTTCGTCCGTAAGAAGATCTTCGGCGAGGGCTTTGTCTTCTTCGGGCGTCGCCCCGCGCCGGCGCGTTCCCGCAATCGGCCTGATGGTGACGGTGCCATCGCGCAGCCGCACCAGAAGCTCGGGGCTTGAGCCCACCAGGGCAAAGCCGGCCAGGTCCATATGGAATAGGAACGGCGAGGGATTGAGACGGCGCAAGGATCGGTAAAGGGCAAAAGAGGGCAGAGGAAAAGGCCGGCTGAAACGCTGGCTTGGGACGATCTGAAAGGCATCGCCCGCTTCGATATAGCGCCGCGCCGTCTCGACCCGTGCCAGATAGTCCTCATGGGTCGTATTGGACACGGGCTCCTCAGCCGGTCCCTGCGGGTCCGGCCCGGGCTGTAGAAAGCCTGTGGGCAAGGGGGCGGCGAGATCGGCCATGGCAGCATTGAGACGATCGCTCGCCCGGGCATGGGCCTCATCAGCGCTCACATCGTCCCGGGGCCAGACAGGCGTGGTCAGCAGGCTTTCCCCGGTCACCCCATCGAAGACCGCGGTGATGCTGGGCCGGAAGAAGAGGGCATCGGGCAGGCCCAAAGTATTGGCCTTCGGCTCTGGCATCCGCTCCATGAAGCGGATGCAGTCATAGCCGAGAAAGCCGAACAGACCGACCGCGGCCGGCGGCATGCCCGGCGGCAGATCCATGGCCGTTTCGGCGATCACCTGGCGCAGGGCGTCGAGCGGCGCGGCGTCCATGTCCTCAAAGGCCTCCGGCGCTTCTCGCAGGCGCCGGTTAACCTGGGGCCGACCCTCAACAATGCGAAACACCAGGTCCGGCTTTAATCCGATGACGGAATAGCGTCCGCGCACGGCGCCGCCCTCAACGGACTCCAGAAGAACGCTTATCCCCTGATGTTCCGGCCGATCCTTGGCGAGCTTCAACATGGCCGAGACGGGGGTCTCAAGATCAGCGGGGATGCGTCGGCTCACCGCTTGTGGCCGGCCGGCGTTATAGGCCTCCCGGAAGGCCGTGATTTCATCGGGTTCGGATACCGCGCCCCGGGCGCCCCCGTCCGTGGTCATGGGAAACCCGCCCCATCATTCGTGCGCCCGACGGCATCGGCCAGGGCCCGTTCATTGATTGTGACTGCATACTCATCGCGCAGCCCTGTGACCAAAACCTGGACCACATCATTTTCCATGGCCTGGTCAAGCGACGCTCTCAAGGAGCGGATGGCCGTATCGGCCGTTTCCTCCGGCGCCGGAACGATCTCTGTCACGCGGACGACCACATGGGACAAGCCGTCCCGGGTTGGGCCGGTTACGATGCCATTTGCTGGCGCTTGGAACAGATCGGTCACCAGGGCGTCTGACAGAACTTCGTCGCGGGTCGTCCGGTCGATCGGCTCCACCGGCGTGACCACCCGGCCGTCAATATCGCTAGCGACGGCCTCGAAGGTCTCGCCGGTGCGGATGCGCTCGGCGAGGCCCTGGGCTTCCTGGGTCAGCAGGGTTTCGGTCTGGCGCTCCCGCCACAGGGTCAGCACCTCGTCCCGGACATCTTCGAACGGCTTTACGGACGATGGCGTGACCTCGTCCAGGCGGAGCACGAAATATCCGCCATCCGCCAGGGGCTCGAAGGGATTGTCGAGGGCGACCTCGCTTTCATAGGCGATTTGGAGGATGGCCGGGTCGTCGGGCAAAGCCTCGGGCCGCTCGCCGTCCACGGTTTCGCCGCGCCGACTCACGCCTTCGACGGTGACGACGGGCACATTAAGCGCCGCGGCAATGTCTTCCAGGGTTTGGCCCTGGGCGCGGCCGTCTTCCACCCGCTCAATGAGATCGTTCACCACATCGGAGGCCTGTTCGACGGCGATGTCCCGGCGCAGCTCATCCGCGACCTCTTCGAAGGGCTTTTCCTCACCGGCATTAATCGCGGTGACTTCTGCGATGGCGTAACCGAGGCTGCCTTCGATCACCGGGGTGACACCCGGTGCGCTCAAGGCAAAGACACCGTCGGCAACGGCCGCGTCGAAGAAGTCCTCGCGGGTCAGATCGCCCAGCATCATGTCGGCTTCGCTGAGGCCCCGCTCCTGGCCAATCTCAGCCAGTGAGGCGCCCTCGGCAATGCGGTTGCGGGCCGCTGCAGCGTCGTCGGCGCTGTCGAACACCACCTGACGCACCGTTCGGGATTCCGGCTGCAGAAATGTCTGTTTGCGGAAGTCATATTCAGCCTGAAGGCGCTCCTCGCTCACATCGACGGTTTCCGCGAGGGCGACGGGACTGAGGGCCAGAACCGTAAAGGTTCGGGTCTCGGGGACCGTGAAGCGGAAGGTCTCCGAGGCATATTGCTCTTCAAGGACGGCGTCGTCCGGGGCGGTCAGGTCGCCAACCACCGATTGGGGGACCGTGAGATAGGTCACCCGGCGCCGCTCGGCCGAATAGCTGTAGAGCGCGCCCGCGAGACTGCGCGGCGTCTTGAAGCCGACCGTGACAGCTTGGAGGAGCTGGGTGCGGGTCAGGTCGTCCCGCATGCTGGCTTCGAACATGGCCGGGGTCATGCGATTGATGGCCAGGAGCTCCCGGTAGAGCTGCTCGTCGAAGGTCCCTGTGGGGCCAGCAAAGGCTTCGCTGCCGCGAATCTCGCCGGCCAGAATGGTGTCGGCGGTGGTGAGGCCGAGATCCTTGGCTTTCTTGTCCAGAACGGTCCGGCTGATGAGCTGGTCGAGGGCCACCCGGTCAAGGCCAAGCTGCAGGGCCTGATCCGTGGGCATGGGCTCCTCCCCACCGGTCAAGCGGCTGCGCAGAGTGTCGAATTCCCGTCTCAGATCCTGGCTTCGGACACTGACATCGTCAATTTCGGCCACGCTGTCGCGCACGGGGGTGCGAAAGACGTCTTCGACACCGAAGATCAAGAAGGACCCGGCGAGCAACAGAATGAACAGGGCCGCGATCCAGGTTTTAGACGCATCGCGCAGTTGCGACAGCATGGAGAGCCCTCCCATGGGCGTGACAGTGTCAAAAGGATGCGGTGCCGAACAGACCATGACCACCAGCGCGCCATAACGGCGCCTGACGAGGCTGGGGGATTTCCCGATCAGCCCTACCGCTTGTAAAGTTGGCGGATCATAGAAATGGGGTGGCGATGCGGCAACCGCTTCGCGCCATTTCACACACGCGGACAGTGCCGCCGAGATCCATAACGGGGTTCGGACGGCGTCCATACTAGAGGGATCGGGGCACAGGAGATGGGGGCAGGCATGGATCACATTGTCATCGGCAACTGGAAAATGAACGGCCTGAGGGACTCGGCGAGCGAACTCATGGCTCTGGAAGCAGGCTTACAGGCTGCGCCGGCCTCCTGCGGCGTGATGATTTGTCCGCCCGCAACACTGATTGCCGATTTTGCAACCCGCACGGCCGCCGGTCCTGTCATGATAGGTGCACAGGATTGTCACTGGAGCGACAGCGGCGCGCATACGGGTGATCTAAGCGCGCCCATGCTCAAGGAGGCCGGTGCGACAGCGGCCATTGTCGGCCATTCCGAGCGCCGGGCGGATCATGGCGAGACGAGCGCGATCGTGCGAGCCAAGGCCGAATCGGCTCTTGCGCACGGCCTGACAGCCATCATTTGTATCGGCGAAACCGAAGCGGAGCGAGATGCGGGCCAAACCATCGCCGTTCTAAGCGACCAGCTTGCAGAGTCCGTCCCCGACGGGGCGCGCGCATCAACGGTGATTGTGGCCTATGAGCCGGTCTGGGCCATCGGGACCGGGCGCACACCGACTTTGGACCAGATCGCCGAGGTGCACGGCCATGTGCACAAGGCTCTGGGTCTGCGCTTCGGGGATGAGGGAAAGGCCATGCGGCTGCTCTATGGCGGATCGGTCAAGCCAGCCAATGCCGCAGACATTTTCGGCGTCGCCCATGTCCATGGCGGACTGGTCGGCGGCGCAAGCCTTAAGGCACAGGACTTCGAAGCCATCATTCGGGCCATTCCATCCTAAGGCAGCCCAGTTCAGTCCGGTGGGCAAGGGCCGAGAGCCGCGCCGGGCGGACGGGGTGAGGGGCCCAAGAAAGACGGAAGCTAAAAAGGATCTGCTATGGAAAATCTCTTCCTTGTTGTTCATTTGCTGATCGCCAGCGCGCTTGTTGGCTCTATTCTTCTGCAACGCTCCGAGGGCGGTGCATTAGGCATAGGCGGCGGCGGTGGCGGCGGGATGCTGTCGAGCCGGGGCGCCGCGAATGCCTTGACCCGCACCACATCCCTCCTCGCCGTTGGATTTTTCTGTACATCCATCCTTTTGACGCTGCTCGCCCAAGGCAATGCGGAAGGCCCCGTATCCGTCATTGAGGCGACCCCGGAAACGGCGCCCGCGGCACCAGCGCCTGCCGCCCCTTTGCTTGACCTCGACAGCACGGTGCCCATGCCCCCCGTTGAAGGGGGCGAACCTGCCGCCGATCCTGCACCGTCTGAACTTGCTCCCCCGGCGCCCGCTCCCGAAACACAAACCCCCGCGGCGCCGCCAGAGACGATGGTTCCCATGCCGAGCGTTGAGCCGGCCGAAGCCAATCCTCCGGTATCTGATGGGTCCGCTGATTCGCTGAAGCCGGCGTCTCAATCTGGGGCCGTGCCGTCGGAAGGCGAGGCCGCCGCGCCCGCGCAGGCACCGGTCGAGGAAAAAACCGAGACGCCCGAGCCGCGCTGACATACCGGCTATGCATCAAGGAACCCAAGCTCTGAGCTTGGGTTCCTGGTTTTTTTCCGGCCAGGGTGACAACAGGTCGAGCCATGCCCCGTTCGCAGGGCGAGGAAAGAGTTGGCGAAACGCGGCGACGCGCGTATAACGAAAGCCCATGGCGCGGTTCATTTTCATAACCGGCGGCGTGGTTTCTTCCCTAGGAAAAGGTCTCGCCTCCGCGGCTCTCGGTGCTCTGCTTCAGGCGCGCGGTTACTCCGTTCGGCTGCGCAAGCTCGACCCCTATCTCAATGTCGATCCGGGGACGATGAGTCCGACTCAGCACGGCGAGGTCTTCGTGACCGACGACGGTGCCGAGACGGACCTTGACCTCGGCCATTACGAGCGCTTCACAGGCGTCGCGACCAGTCGCGGCGACAATGTGACCACCGGACAAATCTACCAGGACATCCTCAAGCGCGAACGCAAGGGAGATTTCCTCGGCGTGACCGTCCAGGTGATTCCCCATGTGACCGATGCCATCAAGGACTTCATCCGTGCCGATACGGATGATGTGGATTTCTGCCTGTGCGAGATCGGCGGCACGGTGGGCGACATCGAAGGCCTGCCCTTTTTCGAGGCCATCCGTCAGTTCGGCAATGAAGTCGGCGATGGGGAGGCGATCTATGTTCACCTCACTCTGGTGCCCTATATCCCGAGCGCGGGTGAGCTGAAGACCAAGCCGACCCAGCATTCCGTGAAGGAGTTGCGCTCCATCGGGATCCAGCCCGACATTCTGCTGTGCCGGGCGGACCGGCCCATTCCCCTCGATGAGCGCAACAAGATTGCCCTGTTCTGCAACGTGAAGCCGAGCCGCGTGATCCAGGCCCTGGATGCGGGCAGCATTTATGACGTGCCCGAACAGTATAACCGGGAAGGCTTCGACCTGGAGGTGCTGCGGGCCTTTGGCCTCCATGATGCGCCGGCCCCGGATCTGTCACGCTGGCGCGATATTTCCCGGCGCGCCAAGCAATCGGAAGGCACCGTCCGCATTGCCGTGGTCGGCAAATATACGGGCCTCCAGGACGCCTATAAATCGCTGGTCGAGGCCCTCGTCCATGGCGGGCTTGCCAATGGCACCCATGTGGAAATCGACTGGATCGCGGCCGATGATTTTGAGGGCGATGATGTGGCCCACCGGCTGTCCCACATCCACGGTGTTTTGGTGCCCGGCGGCTTTGGCGAGCGGGGCGCCGAGGGCAAGATCTCCGCAGTGGCCTTCGCCCGGCGCCACGGCATTCCCTTTTTCGGAATCTGTTTCGGCATGCAGTTGGCGGTGCTGGAGGTCGCACGCAATGTGGCCGGTCTTGAGGATGCAAGCTCTAGCGAATTCACCAAATGCGATGCCCCAGTCGTTGGCATGATGAAGGAATGGACCCGGGGCAACGAACGGGAAATGCGCTTCGAGGATGACGATCTGGGGGGCACCATGCGGCTCGGCGCCTATCCGGCCACATTGATCCCCGGCAGCCGGATCGCAAAGATCTATGGCGCCTTGAACATTTCCGAGCGTCACCGGCATCGCTATGAGGTCAATCTGGGATACAAACCGATCCTTGAAGAGCATGGCCTGACATTTTCCGGCATGTCGCCGGACGGATCCCTGCCCGAAACGGTCGAGCTGGAGGATCATCCCTGGTTCATTGGCGTCCAGTTTCATCCCGAGTTAAAGTCCCGGCCTTTCGCGCCTCATCCACTGTTCGCGTCTTTCGTGGAAGCCGCCCTGAAACAGTCCCGCCTTGTCTGATGCGCTTTTGGCGCTGATTGATGGAGCGGGAGGGGGACCGGGCGGACGGCAAGCCGGAGAGTCTGCCATGAGTGTTCCAAACGCCAACAAGGCCGTGTCCATCGGTGATCTGAGGATCGCCAATGACCGGCCCCTGACCCTGATCGCCGGCCCGTGTGCCCTGGAAAGCCGGGACCACGCTATGATGATGGCGGAAAGCCTGAAAGGACTGGCCGAGCGGCGTGGCATCGGCCTCGTGTACAAGACCTCCTTTGACAAAGCGAACCGCACGAGCCTCAGCGGCGCCCGGGGGCTGGGCCTTGAGGGCGCACTGCCGATCTTCCAGGAAATCCGAGAGACCTTTTCGCTCCCTGTGCTGACGGATGTGCACGAAGCATCGCAATGCGCGGCCGTGGCCGAGGCCGTGGATGTGCTCCAGATCCCGGCCTTCCTCTGTCGGCAGACGGATCTTCTCATGGCCGCTGCCGAGACGGGCAAAGTGGTCAATGTGAAGAAAGGCCAGTTCCTGGCGCCCTGGGACATGAAAAATGTGGTCGCCAAAATCGCCGGCGCGGGCAATCCGAACGTCCTCGTGACTGAACGCGGCGTGAGCTTTGGATACAATACGCTGGTCAGCGATATGCGGGCGCTTCCCGTGCTGGCCGATATCGGCGCACCGGTGGTCTTCGACGCCACCCACTCGGTCCAGCAGCCGGGCGGCCAGGGCACCTCATCGGGGGGGCAGCGCGAATTCGTGCCGGTGCTCGCCCGGGCCGCGGTCGCCGTGGGTGTTGCGGCGGTGTTCATTGAGACCCACCAGGAGCCGGACAAGGCGCCATCCGATGGCCCGAACATGGTGCCGCTCCAGGCGCTCGACGGCCTTGTGGAACAGCTCATGGCCTTTGATGCCCTTGCGAAATCCACGGTGGTGACGGGCCTGCAAATAGCCTCTTGAGGCGCCGCGTGTTGCCCTTCGCTTCCGCCGCGCCTTTAATGCGGGCAAGACAGACGGTTGGGGAAGAAAGACATGGCCATGTACGAACTGGGCGAAACGAAAGTGACGCTGCCTGCCAGCGGCGCCTATTGGATTGCCGAAAACGCCACCGTGCTCGGCAATGTGATTTTGGAGCATGAGGCCAGTGTCTGGTTCAACGCTGTCCTGCGCGGCGACAATGAGCCCATCCGGATTGGCGAGCGCTCCAATGTCCAGGACGGATCCATTCTGCATACGGATCCCGGCGCGCCTTTGACCCTGGGCCCCGATGTCACGGTGGGGCATATGGCCATGCTTCACGGCTGCACCGTGGGCGCCAATTCACTCATCGGCATTGGCGCGGTGGTGCTCAACCGCGCGAAAATTGGCAAAAACTGTCTGATCGGAGCCAAGGCCCTTGTCACCGAGGGTAAGGAGATCCCGGATAACTCCATGGTGCTCGGCGCGCCGGCCAAGGTGGTCCGAACCCTGAGCGACGAGCAGGTCGCTGGCCTCACCCTCTCGGCGGCCCATTATGTGGAAAACTGGAAGCGCTATGTCCGGGAGTTCCGCCGCCAGGGCCTGTGACGATCGGGCAGCTTGGGAGAAGGAAACGTCATGGCCATCCTGAAAATTGCCCGTATGGGGCATCCCGTATTGCGCCGCCCGGCCGAGCCGGTGGCTGACCCCACGGACCCGGACATCCAGCGTCTGATCCGGGATATGGCCGAAACCATGACGGATGCCAATGGCGCGGGGCTTGCCGCGCCGCAGGTCTACCGGTCGGCCCGTGTCATTCTGTTCCATGCCCCTGCTATGCGGGCCGAAGGAGAGGAACCGGCGCCAACGGAGGTCGCGCCGTTCACGGTGCTGATTAACCCAGAAATTACGATGGATACGCAGGAGCGGGTCGAGGATTGGGAGGGGTGCCTTTCCATTCCGGGCCTGCGCGGGCGGGTGCCACGGGCACCTCAGATCCGCTATCGGGGCCTTGGCCCCGATGGTGCGCCCATTGAGCGCGAGGCCACCGGTTTTCATGCCCGGGTGGTCCAGCATGAGGTTGATCACCTGGACGGCGTGCTCTATCCGGACCGAATGAAAAGCCTCGACAGTCTCATTTTCGAGACGGAGTTGCGCCATGTCCTGGCAAAACAGGCCCCTGCACACAAGGAGAGTGCATGACCATGTCCTCTTCCCAAGGCCCATCGAG
>CAYUYV010000013.1:15049-19591 GCA_964449455.1 uncultured Alphaproteobacteria bacterium
CCATCGAGCGCTCAAGGTCCGTCGAGCGCTCAGGGAGCCCGAGCCGACAGTCTGACGCCCGTGCGCGAGGCCTTGCTTGACGCGGTCCTGCCGCTTGTTCCATTCGAAGGCTGGACGCCGGCGGTTCTAGCCCGGGCAGCCCATGACGCCGGCATTGGCAAATCGGAGGTCAAGCGGGCCCTGCCGCGCGGCGCCGCCGATCTCATTGATCTTTATGCCGGGCGCTGCGACGACGCCATGGCCGCCCATATGGCGCGCCTCGAACTCGGCACCATGAAGGTCCGCCACAAGATCACCGAGGCTGTTCGCGTTCGGATTGATGCCATGACCCCCCACAAGGATGCGGCCTACAAGGCGCTCCAGGCCATGGGCCATCCGGGGCGCGGTCTTTTGGGTATGCGGTTAACAGCCCGGACTTGCGACCGGATCTGGCGCGCCATCGGTGATACGTCCACGGATGTAAACTACTATACCAAGCGGGCCACGCTCTCGGCCGTGCTCGGCTCAACGATCTTGTTTTATTTCGATGACGAGACCGCCGGCCATGAGGCCACATGGGCTTTTCTGGACCGTCGCATCGATAATGTCATGACCTTTGAGAAGGTGAAGGCCCAGGCCAAGACCACTTTCGCGCACTTGCCATCCCCGCTCGAAATCCTCACCGCTCTGCGCTATCCCGACCCGCGGCGGTGACCGGGTGTCAAGGTTGCTGGCGAGCGTCGGGCGATCCAGCCCGACAGCCCGGTCTTCCCCGATGAATGCGCCCCCCCATTTATGCGCCGCGTCACCTGCAAGGACGGTGTATGCGGATCAACACGGCTGAAGTCTACACGGATGACAGGTCGTCGGGTAAGGTGCCGAGGGGATAAAGCGTGGTTGTGTGGCCCATTTTCCGGCCGCGGCGTTGTTCGCGCTTGCCGTAAAGGTGGAGCGCTGTGTCGGGCCAGGCGAGGGCCTCGCGCCACGCGGAGGCTTCCGCGCCAATCAGATTGAGCATGACCGCATCGGAATGGCGCGCCGCGCTACCAAGGGGCCAGCCGGCGACCGCACGAATGTGCTGTTCGAACTGGGAGATGAGGCAGGCGTCCAGGGTCCAGTGCCCTGAATTGTGGACCCGCGGCGCAATCTCATTGACGAGGAAACGGCCCTCCCGGGTCTCGAATAACTCAACGCCCATCACGCCAACATAGTCCAAGGCCGAGACGATCTCTTGCGCCATGGCCTTCGCCCGCGAGGCGCTTTCCGGCGCAAGGCGGGCCGGTGCCAGGGTGCGGGCCAGAATATGGTCCCGGTGCTGATTTTCACAGACATCATAGGTCTTAACCGTCCCGTCCGTGCCCCGGGCAACAATGACGGAGAGTTCCCGGGTGAAGGGCACGAAGGCTTCAAGGATCGCTGGGGCGCGGCCGATCACGGTCCAGGCCGAAGGACCATCCGCGGCCGACTTGATGCGCGCCTGTCCCTTGCCGTCATAGCCGAGGCGCCGCGTTTTCAAGATTGCCGGAGCGCCAAGCTCATGCAGGGCAGGGGCGATGTCCCCCGGTTTGTCCACGGGCATAAAGCCAGTGGTCGCCACTCCAATGGTGTTGAGGAATGTCTTTTCCGTCAGTCGGTCCTGGGCGACCGCCAGCGCCCGCGGGCCCGGCCGCACAGGAATGATCGGTTCCAGCGCGGACACGGTTTCGGCGGGCACGTTTTCAAACTCATAAGTCACGACACGGATGGAATTCGCAAAGGCATCCAAGGCCATTGCATCGTCAAACGCGGCGATCGTAACCGCGGCGGCGACATCAACGGCCGGCTCGGCCCTGTCCTGGCAGTAGATATGGGCCTTCAGGCCAAGGCGGGAGGCGGCACGGGCCAGCATGCGGCCCAGCTGTCCGCCGCCCAGAATGCCGATCGTATCGCCGGGATCCAACGTGACCGGTTCCCTCGTCATAGCACCGCTCCCGTCACGTTGGGGTCTGCGGATCATCCGCAGGGTGACGGGCGACGCTGGCACTCTGGCGTGCGCGCCAGTCCTCGAGCCGGCCAGCGAGTGGCGAATCGGACAGGGCCAGGATCGAGGCTGCCATCAGGCCCGCATTCCGTGCGCCCGATGGGCCGATGGCGAGGGTGCCCACGGGCACGCCGCCGGGCATCTGGACAATCGACAACAGACTGTCGAGGCCTTTGAGGGCGCGGCTCTCCACGGGCACGCCGAGCACGGGCAGGGGCGTCATGGCGGCCGCCATGCCCGGCAAATGGGCCGCCCCGCCGGCGCCCGCGATGATCACCTTGACCCCAGCCGCTTTGGCCCCGGTCGCAAAGCGCACCAGACGCTCAGGGGTTCGGTGGGCCGACACGATATGGGCCGTGACGGACACGGACAGCGCTTCAAGGACCGCCACGGCTTCCTTCATGACCGGCCAGTCGGACTGGCTGCCCATGATGACGGCGACGGTGCCCGGTGGGTGCTCGGTGACATCCGCCGGCAGGAATGCCCGGCCAGACCCGCCATCGGATTGGCTGTCGATGCTCATAGTGTGCGCGGCGCGGGCTGAACCCGCGCGTCCCAAGTGATCAGCTACGGATGGCCCGAGGGGCAATCCACCAAAACGGTGTCCTGATTACACTGGTTTTCGCGCCGCCCAAAGATGGGTTCAGGCGATGATATCGGGATAAAGCTCATCCTCGATACGGGTGATCTCATCGCGCAGGCGCAGCTTCTGCTTTTTCAAGCGCTGAAGCTGCAAGGCGTCCTGGGCCGGCTTATACCCCATGCTCGCCAAGGCGATATCGAGATCCCGGTGTTCCTGCTTGAGCAGGACAAGACGGTCACGCAAGCCTTTGTCTTCATCAAACAGCATGCTTTGGCACATCCAACTGCTTGAAAACCTGTATAGATTGCACGTGGGTACCGCAAAACCCGCCATTCGGCAAGGCCGCACCCTTCGGGTCTTTGCCACCACGAGTGGCGTGCCCGCGAATGATTAGACAAAAACGGCGTTAAGAATGTCCTGCAATCGCGCCTTGCGACCGTCTTCCCCGTCCAATGGCAGGTAAGCGGCATAAGTGGCGAGGGAAGCGTTGGCCAGATCCCGAGTGGGCCCAACAGGGGGGCCAGGCTTTTGGTCGAGACCCGGCAGCATGGCCTGGATCAGCAGGCGCTGTTCGCAGCGTTCGGCGTCAAGCTCCAGGGCTTTGACAGCTTCTCTGAGATCCTGCGCCGGTGCGCTGAGATTTGCCGGCGGCGCCTTAAGGGTTCGCCGGACAGCGCGGAGCGGCTGGGTCACCTGTGCGGACCAGGGGGCGATGGTTTGAGACAGCGTGCTTATGCGCTCGGATGGGAGCGCTTGCCCATGGACTTGCGCCATCCACAGGCACAACAGCAGCAAATTCACATTGGCACCGTCCCGGTCCTGCAAGGCAATCGCAGCCTGTGCCACACCGGGCCGGCCATACGTCTCCAGACTATAGGCCCAGAACCGCTCTTCCGCGGACGGCGTGCTCACCCGTCCCCCTCCGATCCCCGATCGCCCGTCGATGCCTGGCGGCCCCGCTCTGGATGGGGCCCGGGCGTAATGTCCTCTCCCCAACGCGGAAATCCCGGACCCTCAAGGCCCACAAGATCGAGTGCCTTGCCGACGGAGTGGTCGATAATGTCCTGAAGCGTTTTGGGGCGTCCGTAGAAGGCCGGTATCGGCGGGGCCACGATGGCACCCATTTCCGACAGGGCTGTCATGGTCCGTAAATGACCGGTGTGGAAGGGTGTTTCGCGGATCATGAGCACGAGGCGCCGGCGCTCCTTCAGGATCACATCGGCAGCCCGGGTCAGCAGTGTCGTCGTCACGCCGGTGGCGATTTCGGACATGGTCTTGATCGAACAGGGCGCAATGATCATTCCATCGGTCCGGAAAGACCCTGAGGCAATGGCCGCACCGATGTCGCGAACGGGATAATGCTGGTGGGCAAGGGCGACAATATCCGCCATGCGCCGGTCCGTTTCATAGGCCAGGGTCAATTCAGCCGCTTTGCTGACCACAAGATGGGTCTCGACGCCCATGTCGTGGAGCACTTCCACGAGGCGCGCGCCATAGATCACCCCCGAGGCCCCACTGATCCCGACAATCAGTTTTTTCGTTTGTTTCATTTAAACCTCATTTTCGTTAAGAAAATTGCAATTTTTGTTTATTTTTCGACAGGTCCTATCAAAAAAATCCTGACAAAAGCCGTGGAAAATGCTCTGATAAAGGGTGCCGCGCGTCAGACAAGGAGGACCGGTATGGCTCTTGAAGCGCATCTGGCCGAGCTGAGTGAAAAGCATCGTCGCATCGAGGATGCTTTGCATGAGGAACGTCAGCATCCCAGCACGGATGCCCTCAAACTGACCGAGCTGAAAAAACAAAAACTCCGCCTCAAAGAAGAGATCGAACGCCTCCGAACGGCCGAAGGCCAAGTCTGACCAACCATCCGGTGCGGGACGATCATTTCCTGTCCCGCACCTTGGTCGGGCTTTAACCACACATCCGCGAGGCGCGCCCACACATCCGCGAGGCGCGC
>CAYUYV010000013.1:19691-36804 GCA_964449455.1 uncultured Alphaproteobacteria bacterium
CCACACATCCGCGAGGCGCGCCCACACATCCGCGAGGCGCGCAGTCTCGCCTATGCGGCGCCGCCAGCAGGCTTAGGGCCGGCGCTGATCATGAGATCATTGTCCCGCCATCCGCCCCACCGGAAATAGGCATAAGAGATCAGCGCGCAGCCGATCGTGCCCACCGGAAAGCTCCACCAAATCGCCTGCACGCCAAGCATCGGTTCAAACCCTTGGGCAAAGGGAATGCGGGCAAGCCACAGCGTGCCGGCCAGGATCAGCGTGGGCGGGAGCATGGCCCCGTTGGCGCGCATGATACCGAACAGGCCAAAGGTGATCGCCAGGAAGATCCAGCTCCACAACGTAATCCAGTTGGCCTCATGGGCAACGTCGAGGGCCTCGCCGCCAGTGGGCAAAAACAGACGCAGGGGAAGATCGCCCAGGGCATAGATCGCAAGCACAATGCTGGCCGTAACGCCGACGCCGATCAGGCAGCTTCGCAAGGCCATCTGATCGACCCGGTCCCAACGGCCGGCGCCAATATTCTGGGATGCCATGGACGCGACCGAAGCGGAAATCGCCATCACGGGCATCTGGACATAGGCCCAGAGCTGGGAAATTGCGCCATAGGCCGAGGCGGTGGCCGCACCGTAATCATTGACCATCGCAAGCACGGTCACATAGGCGCCTTGCACGAGCAGGCTTTCCACCGCCATCGGCATGCCGCGCCGGAACAACATGGTCAGCAGGGCCGGGTCCGGGATGAGAAAGCGCAGCTCCGCGCCCCGCAACGCAATGGGCTGATCCCGGCGGTAAATCGCCCGCAGCATCGCGGCAAGCGCAATCAGATTCGCAAGGACATTGCCCACGACAAAACCAACGATGCCAAGTTCGGGAAAACCGAACGCCCCTGTGAGCAGGATCGGCCCGAAAATCATCTGCAGGCTGACCCAAAGCAGGGTGTAGCGGAAGGGCGTGCGCGCATCGCCGCAGCCCCGCAGCATCATGCTGGTCAGGATAAAGACGAAAATGCTGGGCATGGACAGGCAGGTCGCCCGCAGGAACTTTACCGCGTAGCCATAGGCTTCTTCCGGCACCCGCAGCAAACCAACGACATCGCCGGCGAAAAGCGCACCAATGATGACGAGGACGAGGCCGCACAGGAGGCCAAAGGCGACTGTCGTGCCGGCCACCCGCTTGATGTTCTCAAGATTTCCTGCGCCGAAGGACTGGCCAATGATGATGTTCGAGGCCATGCCGATCCCGAAAATCATGCCGAGCAGCATGAACAGGATGACATTGCCATTCACGACGGCTGTCAGGGCGTCTGGTCCGAGCACATGGCTGACCCAGATGGCGCCCACCGTGCCCGACACGGAATGCAGCATGTTGGAGCCCATGAGGGGCAATGCAAAAACGATCAGTGTCCACCCAATTGGCCCTTCGATCAGCCGCCGGTCCAGATGGGGCGGGAGGGGGGCGGGTTTGGTGGCACTGTGGCTGTCGGCGGACGAGGATGGCTCCTCGGTTTCGCTCGGTGTGGTCATGGGTCGACCCTTACGGGCACCGCTGCTGCACCAGGCAAGCGCCACCGCTCTGCAGGACAAATAAGGAAGGGGTCAGGTGCGTTGACCTGCCTTTAAGTGTAGACCGCTTTCACGCAGCCACAAGGCAATGAATGCCGAAGTGCGGATCTTGGCCCGGATTGGTGGCCTGCGATCAGTTCCGGGCGGCCCCAAAGGGATTGAGAACGGTGAGCCCGAGAGCCTCGAACGGCTCCACGTCCCGCGTGGCTAAAGCTCCCCTAGAAACACGGACTTGCCAGTGGTTCCTGGAGCCGAGACATTTGCAAATGAGCGTGCCGCAGGTGGGATGCAAATGTCTCGGCCGAACCACTATGCTCCCGCCCTGACACATGAGGTTGAGATCACGCCGTGATTGATTAAGGGTGCGCGGCTCAAGGGGCTTGCACTTTACGGGTGAAGGAGGGACGGGGCTATGGGGGCGACCAAGACGAAAAAAACCTGGTTGGGACGGATCGGCCAGGTCCTGGGCATTGTGTTCCTGCTCTGGCTTCTCACAACCGTCGTGGTGGTGGTTTATTACTGGCAGATGATCAATATGGTCATCACCTACAACACCATCGTGATGCCGCCCCTTTATGGAGAGCCCGCCGATGCAGCGGAAGCCCGGGCCCAGGATCTCGACTATTTCCGCAAGCTGATCAAAATTGACCGCAGTTTTTCAGGTGAGGCGAAGGCGCGTTTTACGGCGCTGTTGGAGGATATCGAGCCGCGCCTTGCCAGCATGAGCGAGGCGGAATTCTATCTGGCGATCGCCAAGGCCGGGGCCCTTGCGGATAACGGCCATACCGGTATCAGCGACCAGCCGCTTTATCGCCGCTTCAAGACCATTGAGGCCCGGCTCCACTGGTTCGCTGACGGATTGTTCGTGGTTCGCGCCAATGCGCGCCATGCCCTGGCGGTGGGCAATCGCGTTCTGGCGGTGGACGGACGGCCCATCGATGAGGTGGTGGCCCAATTGAGCCAATATCGTGGGGGCAACGCCCCGTGGCGCCGGGCCGCTATGCCCCTGATGATTGAGGCGCCGGAAATCCTCCATGCGGCAGGTCTTACGTCCTCTGGCGACGGGGTGACCTTCACCCTCGAGGCGGCGGATGGCGCCGTGACGACCATGCGCTTTGAGGGCGTCCCATCGGAGGATCCTGACGGTCTGCCAAGACGGCGCAGCTGGCGGCGGGTCAAGCCCGAACTGTTGCCCGAAGAGGCCGATGGCATCTGGATGCGCGCCCTCACATTGCATGGGGAGGAGGCGCCGCTTTATCTGCGCGATCTTGACGCGCCGCTCTATGCATCACTGCCCGGCAATGGGTTCTACATCCGGACGCAGACTGGTTTCGGATCCCCGACTCAGACCATTGAACAGTTTTTTGAACAAGCCCTGTCCGGCATACCGGACGGATCACTCGATTATCTGGTGGCGGATTATCGCTGGAACTCCGGCGGTGACTACACAAAGTCGATCGATTTCGCCAAGACCGCGCCGGGCAAAGTGAAACCGGGCGGCAAGCTCTATCTTGCCGTCGGCCCACAGACCTTCTCCGCGGCGATCGTAACCGTTGCCATGCTGAAATACTATGGCGGCGAGAAATCGGTCATCATCGGCACGCCCATGGGGGACCGGGGCCAGTTCTGGGCCGAGCGGGGTTTGAGCCTCGTTCTGCCCAATTCCGGCTATTACATCAATTATGCCACCGGTTATCACGACTGGGAGAAGGGCTGCGAGGGCGAGCCTTATTGCTACACGATGAACCTGATCCACCAGGTGCCCGCAGGCTCCCTCGCCCCCCAAGTGCTCCGCCTCCAGACCTTCGCCGATTATGTCAGCGGCCGCGATGTGGTGGTGGATTGGATCTTGAGGGAGCAGGGCGAGTTGCGCTGATCGGGGACACGTCCGGTTCTGGCATCCCAGTTCTGGCATCCCAGTTCTGTAGTCGTCGCAGGCGATGTGTCGGGTGGGTTTCACCCACCACTGGTTCCCACACTGCGCTCAGTGCACTGATTGAAGGTCCAGTGATGGGTGAAAACCCACCTGACGCAAGGTCGTTGATCAAAGGTGTGATCACAGATGCGATCAAACGTGCGATCAAACGGGTTTGGGCGACCTCACCCCTTAAACCGCGCCTGGTGCGCTTCGAGCTCGGCGCGGCCCACCACCAGGTGATGCACTTCGTCCGGACCGTCGGCGATGCGCAGGGTGCGCTGGCCGGTATACATCCGGGCGAGGGGGGTCCACTGGGAAACACCCGTGGCACCGTGGATCTGGATGGCCTGGTCGATGATCTCGCAGACCTTCTCGGGCACCATGGCCTTGACCATGTGGACCCAGACCCGGGCCTGGCGACGGTCCAGCACATCCATGGCCTTTGCGGCCTTCAGCACCATCATGCGCATGGCTTCAATCTCGATACGCGCGCGAGAGACAAGCTCCAGATTCTTGCCGAGCTGGATCAGGGGCCGGCCGAAGGCTTCCCGGGTCATGCCCCGGTGGATCATCAGGTCGAGGGCCTTCTCAGCTGCACCGATGGAGCGCATGCAGTGGTGGATCCGCCCCGGGCCAAGGCGAAGCTGGGAGATCTCAAAGCCCCGACCTTCGCCGAGCAGGATGTTTTCCTGGGGCACGCGGACATTATCGAGCACGATATGCATATGGCCGTGGGGCGCATCGTCGTGGCCGAACACATGCATCGGTCCCATGATGTGAAGACCCGGCGTGTCCATCGGCACCAGGATCTGGGACTGCTGGAAGTGGGACGGTGCCGTTGGGTTGGTTTTCACCATGCAGATCATGATCTTGCAACGGGGATCGCCAGCGCCGGAGATGTAAAATTTCTCGCCATTGATGACCCACTCGTCGCCTTCAAGAACCGCACGGGTGTCAATGTTCTTGGCGTCTGAGGAGGCAAGGCCCGGTTCCGTCATGCCGAAACAGGAGCGGATTTCGCCAGCGAGAAGGGGCTTTAGCCATTGTTCTTTCTGCGCCGGCGTGCCGACGCGCTCCAGCACTTCCATGTTCCCGGTGTCCGGGGCGGAGCAGTTCATGCATTCAGAGGCGATGGGGTTCTTGCCGAGTTCGACGGCAATATAGGCGTAATCGAGGTTTTTCAGGCCTTCACCGGTCTGCGCATCGGGTAGGAAAAAGTTCCAAAGGCCTTGCGCTTTGGCTTGATCCTTGGCGCTTTCCAGAAGGTCCAGCTGGCCGGGGGCATAGCTCCACCGGTCCGCCCGATCTTCGCCAAGGCGATGAAATTCTTCCGTGATCGGGTCAACGACCGTTTCAATGAAACGCTTGACATGATTGAGGAGAGGCTTGGCTCCCTCTGACATGCGCAAGTCGAACAGTTCGGCCTCGACATCCTCCGGCATGGTCGGCTCGTCGGATTGCATCTGGACATTGGCCATTGGGATCCTCCCGCATTGTGTGTTTGCCCGTATCCCGAAGTCTAAGGGGCAAGGCGCGCAAGGCACAATGGGGCCGAACGGGGATCGCCCTTGGCCAAACGATAAGGGGCGGCCATCCATTGGTGTGCTGAGCGGGTGGACGCCTGCTCTTGTGTCCTTTCGGCGGCGCACGGGACTTCGGGGCGCTTTCCCTGTGCCGCCAAACCCCTTAGGGTCGCGGTCGAAAAAAGCCGCACATTCCAACAGCAGGGCCGCGTCATGCATCAGCACTCAGCTTCTTTCCTCGATCGGATTGCGAACCGGATAGGGGCATGGGTCCTGGCCTTGTGCCTGCTCACCGCGTTGGCGGCCTGCGACAGCGGCCAAGCCCCTGAAAAGGACAGCGAAAAGGCAGCAGCGCAGCCGGCCCAGGAAGCCAGCACGGCCGCTTCTCCCGCGGCAGTGTGGCCCCATGAAACAAGCGATATCCCGGTCGATCCAGCGGTGACCTGGGGACAGCTTGAGACGGGTCTGCGCTATGCGATCCTGCCCAACACCACCCCGAAAAACAGCGTCAGCCTGCGCCTTCATGTCGGAACGGGATCCCTCGACGAAACGGACGACATCCGCGGCATGGCCCATTTTATGGAACACATGGCGTTCAAGGGCTCTGAAGGCATGCCCGGCGATGAGGTGGTCAAGTTCCTGGAGCGGCTTGGTCTTGAATTCGGCCCCGATACCAATGCTTTCACCAGTTTCGACCAGACCGTCTACCAATTGGAGCTGCCCGAAGCCAATGCCGAGCTGATTTCCGAAGGGCTCAAGGTGTTCCGAGAATTCGCCGGCCGGCTGACTCTCGATGCCGAGGCCATTGATGCTGAACGGGGCGTCATTCTCTCCGAGATGCGCTTTCGCAATTCGCCCGATTACCGGCGCAGTCTGGCGCTCTACTCGTTTCTTCTGCCCGACAGTCCGGTGGCGGATCGTTTTCCCATCGGCACCGCTGAGACGATCCGGGAGATGTCGCGCGAAGACTTTGTCGCCTTCTACAATCGCAACTACCGGCCGGGCAACATGACCCTCGTGGTGGTTGGCGAGGTTGAGCCAGGCGCCATCGAAGAAAAGATCCGCACCCTCTTTAGTGATTTCGAACGGGCAGCGCCCGAAGGTCCAGCCACCGAGATTGTTCCGGCCAAGGGCTTTGACATCACGCGTGCCGCCACTTTCACGGATCCGGATCTTGCCACCCAAGTGCAGCTGTTCGGTGTTGGCGGTTATGAGGAGCGGCCGGACACCAAGGCCAACCGCATTGCGGACCTGAAAATCGCCCTCGGCAATGCCATCCTGTCCCGTCGCATCTCGGCCTTGGCGCGCCGGGAAGATGCTGTGTTCCTGGGCGGCGGTGCCAATGTGTTCGACTTTCTGGGTATCGCCGAACTGGCGGTGGTCAGCCTGACGACGACGCCGGACAAATGGCGCGAGACCTTGAGCGTCGCGGAACAGGAACTGCGCCGGGCCGTGGAGCATGGGTTCCTTGATGCCGAGTTCCAAGAACAGCTCGCCAATCTGGAAACGAGCCTTGAGGATGCCGTGAACTCGGCCTCCACGCGCAAGTCACGGGGCCTTGCCTCCAGCATCGTCGGCACGGTGCACGACGACCGGGTGTTCTCCAATCCCCAGACGGAACTGGCCCTGTTCCAGGAGGCCCGGGACGCTTTGACGGCCGAGAGCGTGGGGGAAGCCTTCCGCGCGGTCTGGTCCAACAGGACCGTGCAGGTCTTCGTCTCAGGCCCCCAGATCATCGATCAGCCTGAGGCAACGGTCCTTGCGGCCCTGGACGAGAGCCGCGCAAGGGCGGTTGAGCCGCCGGCTGACATGGGCGCCCAGACCTTTGCGTACACGGATTTTGGCACGCCGGGCACGGTAGCCTCCCGGGAAAGCGTAGAGGATCTCGGGCTGGAGTTGGTCCGGTTTGAGAACAATGTCCGCCTCAATATCAAGCAGACCGACTTTGAAGCCGACACGGTTCATATCTCCGTGCGTATTGATGGCGGTACGATTTCTCAGCCCAAGGACAAGGCCGGTCTCGACATCCTCACCGAACAGGTCATGGTCGCCGGCGGCCTTGAGGAACACAGCCTTGATGATCTCGTGCGCCTCTTCGCCGGACGCAGTGTGGGCCTTGATTTCTCGGTCAATTCGGACGCCTTCGCCTATGGGGGCCGTACGGATACCAATGATTTCGAGCGCCAGCTTGAACTTCTGGCTGCGGCTGTGACGGCGCCTGGCTACCGGCCGGAGGCCTTGAGCCGTTTCGCCAAGGGCATTGAGATCCTTTACGAGACCATTGACGCAACTCCCGGCGGCATTGTGCGGCGGGATGTCTCCCGGATTGTGCGGGGCGGTGATCCCCGGTTCGGGCTGCCACCGCGCGCCGAGATGGATGCTTTGACCCTCGACGATGTGAAGGCCTGGGTCGGTCCGGCGCTTGCCAACGGTCTTATGGAAATCGGGATCGTGGGCGATATCGATCCGGATACGGTGATTGCGGCCGTGGCCCGCACCTTCGGAGCGCTTCCGGCCCGCAATGATGCCCTCGCGGAGCATGTGGAAGGGCGTAAGCTGAGCTTTCCTGCCGAGACGGACGACCCTGTGGTCCTGCGCCATGCCGGGGAGCCGGATCGGGCGCTCACCCAGATGTATTGGAAGACCACGGATGGCCGTGACCGGGCAGTCAGCCGCAAGCTGAATGTCCTCGCGGCCGTTCTGAACCTGAAAATGACCGAACGGGCCCGGCGCCAGGAAGGGGCCACCTATTCGCCAAGCGTCGACGCTTTTTCCAGCACGGTTTACCCTGGCTATGGCTTTGTCGTCGCCGACCTTGATCTTGCACCGGCGGACACCGAACGCTACGTGGACATCATGGAGGCCGTGGTCCAATCCGTGATCGATGGGGGCATTTCGGACGATGAATTCGACCGCGCCCGCAACCCCATCGTGGAATCGGTCGAGGAACAGCTTGAGCGCAATGGCTACTGGCTCGGCTCCGTTGTGTCCGTTGCCCAGACCCAGCCGGAGGAGATCGAAGCAGCCCGGACTATTCTGGACAGCTACCGCACCCTCGAAAAGGCCGCCGTTGAGGACATTGCGCGCACCTATCTCGCGGGCGATCGCCTGCCAGTGATCATTCTGCCTCCGGAGGAAACGGCTCAAGACGGTGCAGGCGAGGAAGCGGTCCCTGAAGCAACGCCGGAGAAATGATCGCCCGAGCCAAAGAACGGGAGAGCGTGACCCATGATCAGGCTTTACGGATATTGGCGGTCGTCCGCGGCCTATCGGGTCCGCATCGCCCTGAATCTCAAAGGTCTTGAGGCGGAGCACCTCATCGTCAGTCCGGAAGGGCCGGAACCCGCCAACCGGCAGGAAGGCTATCTCGCGCTCAACCCGGCTGGCAAAATTCCGACCCTCGAAATCGATGGCCATGTGATGGTTCAGTCCCTGGCCATTTTGGACTATCTGGAGGAGACCCGGCCGCAGCCGCCTCTGCTGCCCCGGGATCCAGCGGATCGGGCGGCAGTGAGGGCCTTTTGCCTGACCATCGCCGCGGATGTCCACCCGGTTCAGAACGGCCGTGTCCTCAACTATTTGCGGCACAATGCGGGCTTCGACGACGCGGCGATCAATGCCTGGGCCGGGGAGTGGATGACCGCGGCGTTTTCCGCCCTTGAGGACATGCTGGAGCGCCGGGCGCTGACTGGCCCTTACGCTTTTGGTCCTGACGTGACCATGGCGGATCTGTGCCTCGTGCCCCAGCTTTACAACGCCCGGCGCTTCCATGTGGATCTGTCGCCATTTCACCGTCTGACCGCTATTGAAGCGGCGGCCTGCGCCCTGCCGGCTTTTGCCCGGGCCGCGCCAGAGGCTCAGCCGGACTATCCTGGCCCGGGAGGCTCCTTTTGAGCGATATGGAAGAGACGCATACGGATGGGACACCAACGGACGTGACACTCGGGACCTTGATCGGCATCGCCCTGCGCCCGGCGCGGCGGGCCGCCATGCAAGAGGTGGGTCAAGTTGCGATTGATGCCGAAGGCGGTCCCGCGGGCGACCATGCGGGCAAGCACGCCAAACGCCTCGTGACGGTCCTTTCAAAAGCGGATTGGGAGGCGACCCTCGAAAGCCTTGACCCGCGGCCGGACCTGCCCTGGACCACCCGGCGTGCCAATCTGCTGGTCGATGGCATTGCCCTGCCGAAAGTCAAAGGGGCGGTGTTCCGGATCGGCCCTGTGGAGCTTGAAGTTAGTGGCGAGACGGTGCCCTGCTCACGCATGGACGAGGCCCACCAAGGTCTGCGCAAGGCCTTGGCCCAGAACTGGCGCGGCGGCGTCATTTGTGTGGTGCCCACGCCCGGTGTGGTGACGATCGGCGATCCGGTCGAGATCCTCCATGCGCCGGAGCCCAAGACCCGCCGGCTGCCCTGACCCTCAAGGCCGGCGCAGCCAGCCGGCAAAGCCCGCGATAGTGAGGGCACTGAGCAGCCAGCCAAGCAGGACGTGAAGCCAGAACCAGGCCTTGGGGATCCAGGCCACGACGGAAGATTGGAACCAGGCGCTCGCTTGTTCCCCGAAAGACTTCTGCGCCAGCATGCGGCGCATTTCCGGCTCAGGCGGCGTCGGGTCCTGTGGCATCCACGCCGCCGCCTGTCCCAAATCGATCAGTGGCAAGAAAAGGTCGATGGAATAGAGCCAGGGTTTGAGCGGCTCATATCCGATCGGCGCAAGGCCGAGGCCCTCGCCGGTTGCCGGATCCTGATAAGGGGCCGCGGCCAGCACAGCCGATGAGCGGGGCACCATATGGCCCCTGTCCTGTGCCCCCGTGAAGATCACCACACCAATCATCATGACCAGGGCGGACCACAGCACGGTCAGGGAGGGGCGGCGACCATAACCTGTGACAATCGCGTTGAGTCTTTTCCCGAGCCGCGCCAAAGGCGACAGGGGCCAGCCGGCGGACACGGGCCGCGCCTTCTCTCGCTTTTGCAGCACAATATTGGCATCGCGATCCCGGCCCATGGTGGTGAGCACCTTTGCCACCTGGTCCCAGGGTTGGGGGCGGAAGGGCGCCATGCCCCACCCGCCATGGGACCGGCGCAGCCACGGCACCCGGACGCGCCAGGTCAATGGGGCCCCTTCGCCGAAACGGTCATAGACGAAACCGTCGAGGTGAATGTTGAACGCGAGGGCCGGCCAGCAGCCCGCATCGTCCATCAACACGGCGGCCCGGGCCTGGGTCATGTCCACATCGCCCTCGATCCGGCTGTACTGGCGCAATTGGAAACTGCCGCCGATCCGGGCCCGCGCGAATGTGACCCGGCCCCTGGCCAAAAAACCATCCTTGAGAAGAGCATCGGCTGCGATTTCAATGCCGTCGCAGTCGAGCGCTACGCCCTCAAGATTGTCAAAGCGGCCCTTGAAACAGGAGAACTGCCCCCCGATCCGTGCGCCCGCGAAATTGACTTCGCCCTGGGCCTCAAACCCGTCATCGAGGAAGACATCGACGCCCACATCCACCGCATTGCAGTAAAGGGCAAGCCCCCCTCCATTCAAGAACCGCCCGCCCACACAGGCAAGTTGCCCGGCGATCCGTGCCCGGTTGAAACTCACCGTGCCATGGGCGGTAAAACCCTGGCGCAGGAACACACTGGAGCCGAACTGGGCGGCATTGGCCTGGAGCGCCATACCGCCATTCTCGGTCAAGGGCTTTTGTTCTGGATTGATGATGGAACCCTGGAGCACCAAATGCCCGTCAATCTGAGCACTGAGCAGATTGATATAGTCGATCATGGGCAGGCGCCGGGCCCGGAAATGGCCCCGGATCCGGGCATTGGCCGCATCGATATGGGGCACCACGCAGCGATCGAGCGTCACGGCCCGCAGGTCGCAGTCCCGCATCTCAATGCCATTGTCGAACACCGTGTCGACAAAGGACAGGGGCCGGTCGAGATGCACGCCATCAAGGTCGAGCCGGCCTGCCACCCGGGCATTGCGCACGAGAAGGCCCTTGGGCATGCCGCGATCCTTTGGTCCCGTCTCGCCCGCCTGCGCTCTCTGATCGACCAGCACACGGATCACGTCGGCGCGCAGGATCGGGCGTTTCACATCCGGCGGCAGCGCCCCTTGGGCTGCGGCAGACCCGCCTGCCGGCTGGCGTGGATTGGGCGATCCGGCTGCCGGAACGCCATGGCGGCTCAGCCAGTCGCGGTAGTAGTCAGGACCCCAGACCACGCCCCGGGCCATGGCTTCCACAAAGCTCTGTTCAGCCTGCGTCAATGGTGATTTGACCATGTCTCGTTCCCCTGGGCCCTGACCGCCGGCACCGGCGCCGTCATGGGCGATGGCCTGGTGCCTGCGTCATGCCCCCCCGGTTCCCGTATTTGTGATCGCGCCGCACGCGGGCGAGGTCAACCCGTATCCCGGGCCGTCACATCGGCCGGCAAGCCCTCTCCGCCGAACGATCTGTGCCCCGCAAATCCCGGACCGCTCCTGTAGCAGCGGGACCGGGCTTTGGTTAAGTCCATTGTCCCACAACAAGGGCCAGCCCATGATCGGCCGGGCGCGCAACCATACGACAGCAATCAAGAGAGGTAATGCCCATGTCCGACAAAGCCTTCGATGACATGGCGCTCGAATACCATCGCTTTCCGGTCGCCGGGAAGCTGCGCATCGAGCCCACAAAGCGCATGGTCAATCAGCGGGATTTGGCGCTCGCTTACTCTCCCGGCGTGGCTGCCGCGTGCCGTCTCATCAGTGGCGATGAAAATGCGGCGGCCGAAGTGACCGCGCGCGGCAATCTCGTTGGCGTTGTCTCCAACGGAACCGCGGTGCTCGGTCTTGGTCCCATCGGCCCCCTGGCTGCTAAGCCCGTCATGGAGGGAAAGGCTGTCCTGTTCAAGAAATTCGCCGGCATCGACTGTTTCGATATCGAGGTGGATGAGACCGATGCGGAGCGCCTTGCTGATCTAGTGGCGCGCCTTGAGCCCACTTTCGGCGCGATCAATCTGGAGGACATCAAGGCACCGGAATGTTTCGAAGTGGAAAGGCTGTGCCAGGAACGCATGGCCATTCCCGTGTTCCATGACGACCAGCATGGCACGGCCATTGTGGTGGGCGCTGCGATCACCAACGGGCTGGCCATCGCCAACAAGCGCATTGATCGCGTGACCATCAGCTGTGCGGGTGCGGGGGCCGCTGCGCTGGCATGTCTCAATGTGCTGCTGAGCCTGGGCGCGAAACGCGAGAACATTATCGTCAGCGATATTCACGGCGTTGTTTATGAAGGCCGTACGGAGGGCATGGACCCCTATAAGGCTGCCTTCGCTCGGGCGAGCGACAAGCGCACGCTGGACGAGACGTTCGACAAAACCGACATTTTCATCGGCCTGTCCGCGCCCAATATCGTGCAACCCGAATGGGTCAAGCGCATGGCGCGCAATCCGATCATCATGGCTTTGGCCAATCCGGACCCGGAGATTCACCCTGACCTGGTGCGCGAGGTCCGCTCAGACGCGATCATTGCGACGGGGCGCTCGGATTTTCCCAATCAGGTCAACAATGTGCTGTGTTTTCCCTTCATCTTTCGGGGCGCGCTTGATGTGGGCGCGACAGCCATCAATGACGCCATGAAGCGGGCCTGTGTGAAGGCCATCGCGGATCTGGCCAAGGCCGAACCTTCCGATGTGGTGGCCCGGGCCTATCAGGGCCACACGCTAAAATTTGGCCGCGACTATATTCTGCCCAAGCCCTTCGATCCGCGCCTCATCGAGGCCATCGCCCCGGCCGTGGCCCAGGCGGCCGTGGACAGCGGTGTCGCGCGCCGGCCGTTGAGCGACATGGATGCCTATCGCCGGCGCCTGACGGCCTTTGTCTATCGGTCCGGTCAGGTCATGGAACCGGTTTTCGAGGCGGCACGGCGCAACCCCAAACGGGTCGTCTTTGCTGAAGGCGAGGATCCACGCATGCTCCGGGCCGCGCGCATTGCCCTCGACGACGGTTTCGCTCAGCCGATTCTGATCGGCCGGAAGGAGGCCATCGCCCAGACCATTGCCGATCTCGGCCTGCGCATGGGGCTCGGCGATGAGGTGCCCTTTGTTGACCCTTACGACAATCCGAAGGCCGATGAATATAGCGAGCTGTACCTGGCCCAGGCCCAGCGTCGCGGCGTGACGCCGGACATGGCGCGGGACTTCATCAAGACCCGGAGCACCGTTCTTGCCGCCACCATGGTAAAGGCGGGTGACGCCGATACGCTGCTGTGCGGCGCGACGGACCGCTATCGCAGCCATCTCGACAATCTGCGCGACATTATCGGTGTGGCGCAGGATGTGGATCACCCGGCGGCCATGCGCCTTGTCGTGCTGAAGGACCGCTTCTTCTTCATTGCTGATACCAATGTACAGGCTTCCCCGACGGCCGAGGATCTCGCGGACATCACGGAGATGGCGGCAAAGGCCATCCGGCGGTTCGGCGTGGAGCCCCGGGCGGCGCTGCTTTCCCAGTCGAGTTTTGGCTCTTCCGACCACGGATCGGCCGTCAAGATGCGCGAGACCCTGGCCCTTTTGCGTGAGCGGAACGCGGCCTTCGAGGTCGATGGGGAAATGCGCGCCAACGTGGCCATGATGCCCGAAATTCGCGACCAGGTGATCCATGCCAGTACGCTGACCGGTGCGGCCAACTTGTTGATCATGCCCGATCTCGACGCGGCGAATATTGCCTATAATCTATGCTGGGCGGCCAATGATGGCCTGAGCGTCGGCCCCATTCTGGTGGGCATGGCCCATCCCGTTCACGTGCTGTCGAATTCCGTCACGGTACGCGGTATTGTCAATATGACAGCAATCGCCGTCGCTGACGTTCAGAATGTCAACCAGGATGGACCTTTGATGGCCCGGTGAGGCACCGTGGTTCATGGTTCATGGTTCATGGTTCATGGTCACGGGCCGGGCAAGTGCCGGGTTGGGCCGTTATCCGGGGCTTGACTCGGCGAGGGCGCGCAGGACGGCATCGCGGCTGACAACGCCCAATAGGGGGCCTTTTCGGTCGGATGTCGTGACGGGCAGGGCATAGGGTGATGCCATCAGAGGGCGGAAGATTTTCTCAAGCGGCATGTCGGCCGGCAGGACCGGCACTTTGGTTGTGATGTGGCCGACCACCGTGCTGGTGGTCTCTGTCGCGGCCCGCGCGGCTTCCGCCGTAACGACTCCCAAAGGCATGCCGCGCCGGTCGATCACATAGGCGGCGATAACCCCGGCCGAGGTCATTTCCCGCAAGGCGCCGAAGGGACGGTCCGTATCCCGAACGACCGGCGTGGCCTTTTGGGCAAGATCGGCTGCGGTCAACACCTTGGAGCGGTTCGCATCCCGCACGAATGTTGCCGCGTAGCCCGGGCGCGGTTGAAGCACAAGCTCCGCCGGGGTGCCGAACTGCACCACCTCCCCGGCCTCCATCAGGGCGATCTTGTCCCCAAGGCGCAAGGCTTCGTCGAGGTCGTGGGTAATGAAGACCAGGGTCTTTTTCAGGTCTTTCTGCAAGGTCAGCAGGAGGTCCTGCATGTCTTTGCGGATCAAGGGATCGAGCGCACTGAAGGGCTCGTCCATGAGCAGAATATCCGCATCTGTCGCAAGAGCGCGGGCGAGGCCGACCCTCTGGCGCATGCCGCCGGAGAGCTGGCGCGGCAGCACGCTCTCATAGCCGGCAAGCCCCACCGTCTCGATCCAGTGGCAGGCCGTCTCCCGGCGCACGCGCGCGGGCACGCCGCGAATCTCCAGGCCGTAGGCGGCATTGTCGAGCACGGTGCGATGGGGCAGGAGGGCGAAATGCTGGAACACCATGGCGATCCGGTCCCGGCGCAGGGCGCGCAGATCAGCGGGCGCCAGGGCCGTGACATCCATATTGTCCAGCACAACCCGGCCACGGGTCGGCTCGATCAGCCGGTTGATGATGCGCACGAGAGTCGATTTTCCGGACCCGGACAGGCCCATGATGACCGTGTTCTCGCCGTCCGCGATGGTCAGATCCACATTGCGCAACGCGGCCACATGGCCGGTGACCGACAACAGGTCGTCCGGCGCCATGCCCTCATCAAGCTGCTCCAGGGCACGCCCGGGCCGGGGGCCAAAGATCTTGGTGATGGACTCAAGGATAAGGCTCACAGCCGGGCCCCCTCGACGCCCGCTGTGTCGGCCGCGGCCTGCATGTCTTCCATCCGCTGGCCATAGGCCTGGGTGATCCGGTCAAGGACAATGGCAAGGGCCACAATGGCGACGCCCGCGGTCAGCCCACGCCCCACATCCAGGGTCTGGATACCGCGCAGGATTTCCTCGCCAAGACCCCGTGCGCCGATCATGGACGCGAGCACGACCATGCTGAGGGCCATCATGGTGGTCTGGTTGATACCGGCCATGATGCTGGGCAATGCCAAAGGCAGCTCCACGCGCCACAATTTCTGGACGGGGCTGGCTCCAAATGCGTCCGCCGCCTCGGCCACGTCCTTGTCCACATGGCGCAGGCCCAGGTCGGTCAGCCGGATCACGGGCGGTGTGGCATAGATCAGTGTGGCGATGATCGCCGGAACCTTGCCCAGGCCAAACAGCAGCAGGGCCGGAATGAGATAGACGAAAGGCGGCAGGGTCTGCATGGCATCAAGGATCGGCGCTGCGATGCGCCGGGCGATGTCACTGCGCGATAGGCCGATCCCGATGGGCACGCCGATGACAATGCTCAAGGCCATGGCTGTCAGCATGAGGGCAAGGGTCTGCATGGCCAGATCCCAATAGCCAAGGGATCCGATCAGCATCATCGAACCGGCAAGGGCGAGCGACAGAGACAGCCGTCGCCCCGCATGCCAGGCAAGCGCGGCGACAACCGCAATGACGGCCCACCAGGGCAAGACCTGGAGGCCATCCTCAAAGCGGATCAGCAGCCAGAGCAGCGCGTCGCTCACGGTCTCGAATGCCGTCCCATAGGTCGTGACAAGCCAGTCGATCCCGTCATTGACCCACTGTTCGAGACCCGTGATCTGCAGCCACTCTGGAAACATGCCGCGCCCTTCGCCTGACTTCAGCGCCCATTCAAACATGTGTTCTGGAGCGCTCCAAACCGGGCTCAGCCGGAATTCGCCAGCTCGAAGAATTTCATGGTCTGCTCACCGCCTTGGAAATAGGCCTTGGCCTCACTGTCGTCGGTGATCTTATCCCAGTTTTCCAAGACCTTCTCGGCCGTGAGGGACTCGTCCCGGCCCAGGCACAGACCGCGGGTCTCGACAATCTTGGCTTGGGCAAAAACGCCTGCGCCGGCGGTCATAATGACGCCGGTTGGTGCGTCCTTCGCGCACATCACGATCACCGCCGGCGTCACAAATTCCGGCTTGAGCATTTCCAGGGCTTCGGGGGGCATCAAATCTTCGGTCATGCGCGTTGCAGCGACCGGGCAGATGGCATTGACGTGGATATTGTCCCGCTGGCCTTCGAGCTTGAGCGTATTCATGAAGCCGATCTGGGCGAGCTTCGCAGCGCCGTAATTGGTCTGGCCGAAATTGCCATAAAGGCCGGTCGACGAGGTGGTCATGATCACCCGACCATATTGCTGCTCGCGCATCACGGGCCAGAAGGCCTTGGTGCAATAGACCGCACCCATCAGGTGAACATCGACGACGAATTCGAAGTCCTCAAGCGACACCTTGCTGAAGGATTTGTCGCGAAGGACGCCGGCATTGTTGATGAGAATGTCACAGCGGCCAAAGGCATCGAGGGTTTCCTTCACAAGAAGGGCAACGCCTTCCTTGCTCGATACGCTGGAGCCGTTGGAAATGGCTTGCCCGCCCATGGCCTTGATCTCGGCGACCACTTTGTCGGCGGCCTCGGACGAGCCGCCGGTCCCGTCGACTGCGCCGCCCAGATCATTGATGACCAGCTTGGCGCCGCGCCGGGCAAGTTCCAGGGCATGGGCACGGCCAAGGCCGCCGCCCGCGCCGGTTACGACGGCCACTTGATCATCGAAACGAATGGACATGGGGATCTCCTCTCCAAGGGCGCCGCACACAGCTGTGAGCACGGGGCGTTGGTCCAGATGCCGGAATTGCAGAGTGTCTGTAAACACAGCGATTGCGCCGGAGTCTGG
>CAYUYV010000013.1:36904-52821 GCA_964449455.1 uncultured Alphaproteobacteria bacterium
AGGGTCAAGGCACCGCTGCCGGGACGCGAACCCGTGTCCTCACCGCAAGGGGGGCATGCAATCTGGGCAATTCAACCAAGATGACTCGAGAGTACTGTGCCGTGCCTTTCCTAAAGCTTGGTGTGGGAGCAAACGGCATGCGTGCGTTTTTTCGGGTTTTGGAAGTCGTGGCCATCACGGCTTTGGTCTGCGGCTTCATTTATGTGGCCTATGATCAGATCAGCAATGGACTGCTCTGATCTCAATTTGGTCTTGGCGATTATTGAAAGGGGCGCATCTTCGGGGCGCCCTTTTTTGCATGCCGCTGATCCTGAGATCCTGCTTCCCCTTTTGGTGGTCACACGGCTCTGCCCCATGCTGCGGCGCGGCACCGTTCCGCAATGGCGATTGTTACGATAGCGTGACACGGCATTGACGGCTGCGGTGGGTCGCCGTTCGGCACATCAGGCCAGTCGACATAGCAGGCCAGTCGACATAGCAGGCCAGTCGACAAATTCGGGAAAGGGGCAAGGATGGCGGAGTGGGGGCTTGCTGTTCAAAGCGCGGCCGGAATCGGTGTCATGACGGGGCTCGCCTGGGCTTTGAGTACGGACCGCAAAGCCGTCGACTGGCGCCTCGCCCTGTCGGCCATTGGGCTCCAGATCGTTCTGGCCTTCGTGCTTCTCAAGGCTCCCTTTGCCCGCAAGGCTCTCCTGGCCGTGACGCCGGCCGTCGAGGCCATCCAGGCCGCCACAGCCGAGGGCGCGCGCTTTGTTTTCGGCTATCTCGCACCCGGCCCCTTGCCGTTCGAGGTGGTCAATCCCAATGCGCAGATGACAATTCTGGCCTTTCAGGTTCTGCCTCTGGTCGTGGTTGTCTCGGCGCTGTCGGCCCTGCTCTGGCATTGGCGCATCCTGCAAGTCGTCATCCGTCTTTTTGCCCTGGCACTGCAAAAGACCCTCGGCATTGGCGGTGCGGCTGGATTGGGGACAGCGGCCAATCTCTATATGGGCATGATCGAGGCGCCTTTGTTCATCAGGGCCTATCTTAGCCGGCTGTCCCAAGGCGAGATGTTCATGCTCATGACTGTGGGGCTTGCGACCATTTCCGGCACGGTTCTGGTGCTCTACGCCAATCTGCTTGAGCCGACGGTTCCGGGCGCCGTGGCCCATATCTTGACGGCCTCGCTCATTTCCGTTCCGGCCGCCGTGATGGTCTCGCGAGTGATGCTGCCCGATGACCAGGTGACGCCCGCGGATCTGGGCACCGAGGCCCTGTCCTATGAAGGGTCGATGGATGCCATCGTCCAGGGTACGCGGGAGGGCCTATCCCTCCTTTTGACCATTACGGCCATTCTCCTGGTCATGGTCGCGCTGGTGACGCTGGTCGATTCGATGCTCACCGTGTTGCCGATGATCGACGGCTCCCCCATCACCTTGCGGCGCGTTTTCGGCTGGGTTTTTGCGCCCCTTGTGTGGCTGTTCGGCGTGCCCTGGGAGGAAGCGGCAGCGGCGGGCGCTCTTATGGGCACGAAGACGATTTTGAATGAGTTTTTTGCCTATCTCGACTTGGCCAGCCTGCCGCAGGATACGCTGAGCCCGCGCAGTCGGGTGATCATGCTCTATGCCATGTGCGGCTTTGCCAATCTGGGCAGCGTCGGCATGTTGATTTCCACGATCGGCACACTGGTTCCCGAGCGCCGGTCCGAAGTGGCCGGCCTGGGGCTCAAGGCCCTGATAGCGGGCACGCTGGCGACCGGCATGACAGGCGCTGTTGTCGGGCTGCTGCCCGTGTGACGCCGCCGCCCCATGGTCGCCGCCGCAAGAAGAAAGCCAGAAGGAAAAACAATGATCAGAGTTCTTGGCGTCGCCGGTCTGCTTGGCTCGGCCGTGGCCGTCCTTGCCGCGGAGTTCGGTCTGACGATCCCCTTTGCCCTTGATGGCCGTGACCTGAACGCCCTTCTGCTTTTCGCCATTGGCGGCATCGCGCTTGGTTTCATTGCGGGCATGGCCTGCCTGCGCGGGCGTTCCCGACTGGTCTGCTTTGCCACGCTTACTCTCGCGACCATGCTTTGTGCTGCTGCGATGGTCTGGCCAGAGTCACGGGACCCGATCGCCGAACGCGGCATCCTTTCTGCAGGGGACCGGTTCTGGGTCCTCTTTGATCTTATTCTTTATGCGGTTGTCGGCCTTGTGCTGATGAATGTGGGTATCCTCGGGGGCCGCAGGGGACGCGACGACGAGTAGTCCTCGTAACAAACCACATCTTCTGCGATTCAGACCCTTGAAGCTCTGGACCCTGCCGGCCGGCTTGTCCATCATGCCGACCAAATCCGTGGAAAGAGCGACGCTGACAGCCTGCTATGCATGGTCGAGCGGGCGGAGGAGAACACGTGCAAGGCGAGTATTCATTTTCAGGACTTCTTGAAGGGCCGCGCGTGCTTGTGATCGGGGCAACCGGCTTCATTGGGACCCCGCTCATTCGCCATCTCCATGCCCGCAAGGCTCAGATTTTTTCCATGCATCGCGGGCTGGACGGTGAGCCGGAACGCGGTGAAATCATCCTGTGCGATCGGGCGGACTCAGAGCGGCTTGGCAATCTCGCCCGGCTGGAGCGCTTTGATATCGTGATCGATCTGCTGGCCATGACCGTGCGGGATACCTTGCCGGTCATCCATGCGCTCAGTGGGCGGATCGGGCGCTATGTGCTCATCAGCAGCGCCGATGTCTACCGCAATTATGAAGGCCTTCACATGAAGGCCACGCCGGAGCCTGTGGACCTTCTGAAAGAAGACTCGCCTCTGCGCTCAAGCCTTTATCCCTATCGGGGGCCGGACGGTAAGGCCCTGATTCCCCGGATGCCGGCGGAATATGACAAGATCCCGATTGAGCGGGCGGTGCGGGCCCATGACGGCTTTGATTGGACCATCCTGCGTTTGCCCATGGTCTACGGGCCCGGCGACCGCCAGCGCCGCTTTGCATCCATGATCTGGCGCATGGCCGATGGCCGTTCTGTGATGCCCATGGAGCGCAGTTGGGCTTCCTGGCAGACCACCTATGGCTTCGTGGACAATGTGGCCGATGCCATTGCCCATGTGGCCCTCGCGCCGAATGCGAAAGGCATGACGGTTAATCTGGGTCCTGAGAGTGGCACATCGGTTGTCGGCATGGCCCGCGCTTTTGCTCGGGTGATGGGCTGGTATGGGGAAATTCTGGTGTCGGACGACCCAGCCATGCCGGATCATCTGGCGGCCTTCGCTCACAACCATGATTTCCGCTATTTCCTGCGCATGGACACGACGGCGCTCTGGAACCATTTCGACTATTTCGACCGGGTCGCTCTTGATCTTGCCTTGAGGGAAACGGTGGAAGATGAAATGGGCCGTCCGCGCCCGAAGCATCTTGACGAGGAATATGCTGCCGAGGATGCCTGGCTGAACGCCAGCCGTCCCGCGCCGGGCCTGTGAGGGCTCCGCAAAGACATCCGGACACAAATCTGTGGCCGGCGGATTGAACACGCCGGCCCGCAATTTCCCGCAATAAACACCGCGTCGGGTCGCACCGTTCAGAGTAGGGCTTCGGCAATCAGGGCGTAGCAGCGTTCCCGCGCGGCGGGGTCGTGAATAAAGCTGTGCAGGACAAGGGTCTTCGTGCTGTATCGTGCCGCGATCTCCTGGAGGCCATCGCGCAGGCGTTGTGGATCACCGATCAGACAGCGCCGGCCCGCCAAAGGCAACAGGGCCCTTTGCTGGTCCGTCAGGGGCGCTTTGGCCGCCTCATCCGGAGGCAGAAACACCGCATGCTGACCGGTGAGAAGCTGAACCACCCAAACATGCCGTGTCTGTGCCAGATATTCTGCTTCTTCCATCGTTGGGGCACAGATGACCGAGACGGCGATCGCCGTTTCCGGTTTCGCCAGCGCGTGCTGCGGCGTGAACCGGCTGCGGTAAGCGGCCATGATATCGGGCCCGGCGAGCCCGGCTTCCCCGTCATCACCGCTGATGAAATGGGCATAGGTGAAGGGCAGACCAAGGGCCGCCGCGATGGAAGCGCCCGCCGGGCTTGAGCCCAGCATCCACAGATCCGGGCGTCCTGGCCCCATAGGCTGGGCCCGGATGCCGCGATAGGGATGGTCATCGGCGATGGCGTCCTCCACACCGCGGGCATCGTCGAGCAGCCGGGCCAGGAGATCCACCTTCTGGGGATAGACCTCCGGTCCGAAGGCTCTGGGGCCGGGCTGGAGGGCCGCGGCCGTACGCGGATCGCTCCCCGGAGCACGCCCGAGGCCAAGCTCGATCCGGCCCGGGAACAAGGTCTCCAGCATACGGAACTGTTCAGCGATCTTGAGGGGCGCATAATGCTGGAGCAGAACACCGGCTGAGCCGACCTTGATCCGCTCCGTTACGGAGGCAATCCGGGCCATGAGGATTTCCGGGCAGCTCCCGGCAAAGGCGGCCGTGTTGTGATGTTCGGCGACCCAGTAGCGGCTATAGCCCATCCGCTCCGTTGCCTGGGCAAGGGCCAGGGTCTCCGCCACGGCATCGCCCGCCGTGCGCCCTGCCGCGATAGGGGACTGGTCCAGGACGCCCAGATCCATCAGCCCGCCCCCCGCAATTTCTTAAGCACGCCCGAGAAGGTCAGCAGAGTGACCACTTCACCGCCCTCCCGCCGGGTGAAGATCGTGCCGCGCGTGAAGATGAGGCTGCCGGTCTCCCGCACGATCTCGCCCTCAGCCTCGACGAAATCGCCCTCAAGGCCGGCGCCGACGAATTCGGAAGAGAACGTCACCGTCACCGCCGAAGCATTGGTCAGGGCCGGTTTGGCGAATATGAACAGGCTGTAGTCCGCAAAGGTCATCAGGCAGCCGCCGTGGATCGAACTGCCGCCATTCATATGGCGGGCGTCCGCCACGAACGCCGCCACATATCGGCCATCCGCAGCCTGACGGTAGTAAAACGGGCCGCAATAGTCTTCGAAGGGATCGATGCCCTCCCATTTCTGGTATCCCGCCAGTCTGGCGTCGCCAAAAGACCCCGATGCTCCATCCATGGCCGCATTCTCCCCCTGTGGTAAGCCTGAATTGTCCGGATTGCAGCTTCGCAAGTCAGGCCGTTTGGGGCAACCAGAAGCCGACTGAGGTCGGTCAGGAAGGGAGTGACATGGATATCGACAAGACCGTGGACACCATGGACGCGGCACGCTGCCGGCGCGTGCTCAAGGAGCTTTTGACCGCCTATTGCCGGCCAGCCTTCGGGGCGCTGCCCAAACGCGAGATCGATATTCTCGTCTTCGACCTCCTGTTCGATGCCGGTCTGATCGAGCCCTCGGCCTCAATCTACGACCTGATGCGAGACTTGCGGATCCAACGGGCCAAGGCCCGCACCCTGCTTTATGACCGGGAAGTGCGTCTTGCAGAGAATGGAGAGGCCGCGCTTGACGCCAAGCTGCGCACTCTTCTGGGCTCGGCAAAATTTGTTCAGGACGGCCGCTATTTCGTGCTGGAGGTGGAGAGCCCTCTGGTTCAAGCCCATATGCGCGAACGGTTGCGCGAACTGGGCCATCTCACCGACACCTCTTTCAACCCCCAGCTGGTGCGCCTCCAGGCCGGCGCTGTCACGGCCCTGGCCGCCACAATCATCCCGAAAAAGGATCAAGAAGCGATCCGTGTGGCTTTGGTGAAAGCCGGCGCGCCGGATGTCAGTTTCGAGGGGGTCCTGCGCGGGGCCTTCCAGGTGCTCGGCCAGCATGTGGCCAAGGAAGCTGGCTCAAGGGCCGCCAAGGAGCTGTTTGATCGGTCCGGGACGTTTCTGAAGCCGGTATTTGATGCCACGGGCGACCAGATCACGAAGGTGTGGAGGAAGCTCTTCAGGGGCGCCCAGACCGTAGCGTCCTCCCCAACGACACTCCAGGTCTGATCCGGTCAGGACCCGGCAAGTTGAGGTCTCGCATTGCGGCTGATGATCACGATGGTGAGCAGGGACAATCCCATCAGGCCGGCGGACAGCATGAACGGAGCGCCAGGGAAAAAGACTGGGGCGTCCGGGCCTGTGAACGCGCTGAACAGCAGGGTCATGATTGGTGGGCTGATGATGGCGGCAATGCTCATCAGGCTGGTCACGCCGCCCTGCAAGGCCCCTTGGGAATCCGCCGGCACCGCATTCGACAAGAGCCCATTGATGGCCGGCCCGGAAATACCCGACAGACAGGTCAATCCCATGACCAGGTAAAGGACAAAAGGCGTGGGCGCGAGCCCGTACCCCAGATGTCCGACCACAGCAAAGCACAGGCCAATCACGGCGGCTTTCAGCGCACCCACCCGAGTCACGATCCGCCCCACAAGCCCGCCCTGCACGAAAGCCGACACAACCCCCACCGCCGTCAATGACAGACCCACTTGCGCCGCGGACCAATCGAAAGCCGCGATGGTGAAAAAGTTCCACACGGACGGGTAGACATAATGGCCCACATGGAACAGGAACAAGCTGCCCGCCAGGGGCAGCACCAGGGGATATTGGCGCAGCTCCATGAGCGCGCCGACCGGATTGGCCCGGGCCCAATCAAAGGGGCGACGGCGCTCCGGCGGCAGACTTTCCGGCAGGACAATCAGGCCGTAGAGGAAATTGGCAAAGGCCACGGCGGCGGCGGCATAAAAGGGGATCCGCGGGCCAAATTCCCCCAGCATGCCCCCCATCAGCGGCCCAATGATGAAACCGAGACCAAAGGCGGCGCCCAGCAGGCCGAAATTCTGGGCCTTCTTCTCCGGCGGGCTGACATCGGCCATGTAAGCACTCGCCGTTGTGATGGTTGCGCCGCCAATTCCCGTCAGGGCCCGGCCGATAAACAGCCAGATGATCGTCGGGGCGAGTGCCATGATGATATAGTCAATGCTCAGCCCCATGAGGGAAATCAGCAGAACAGGCCGCCTCCCGAACCGGTCCGACAGATTGCCAATAATCGGCGCGGCGAAAAACTGGATCACCGCATAAAGCAGCATGATGGCACCGCCATAAACAGCGGCCCGGTCCAGCCCCTCACCGGTGAGCATTTTGATAAGATCCGGCAGGACCGGGATGATAATCCCCAGGCCCAGCACATCGAGCAGTACGGTGATGAAAATGAAAGTCGCGCCATGGCGGCTGACGGCGGGGCTTTTGTCCGGTGCCGGGCCGGCGGAAGCTGACATGGGCGGGGCTCCATTGACTGTCTTTTCTCGCGTGACTGTCTTTTATGTCTTTTGCCCGCATGACGCCTTGTGGTGGCAGCCTGAACCGGGCCCTGGGTCACTTTTTGGCCGCGTTGCACCAAAGCGCATGCCGTGATGTTCTACTGTCAACGACATGATAGCAGATTTGGGAGAGCGCGATGGCCCTCGATCAGGAAACCCGGGACCAGCTTGTCGACACGGTGCGCCGCTTCGTGCACGAACAGCTCATTCCTCTGGAGCCCCAGGTCTCCGAAGATGACGAAGTGCCCGCCGACGTCGTCCAGGGCATGCGCGAGCTGGGCCTGTTCGGCCTCTCCATTCCCCCTGAATATGGCGGCCTTGGCCTGACCATGGAGGAAGAGGTACTGGTCGCCCGGGAGCTGGGGCACACATCGCCGGCGTTCCGCTCCGTTATCGGCACCAATGTGGGCATTGGCAGCCAGGGCATTGTCATGTTCGGCCGGGACGACCAGAAAGAGGAATGGCTGCCCAAACTGGCCACCGGCGAGGTCATCTCCAGCTTTTGCCTGACCGAGCCGGAGGCCGGCTCGGACGCCGCCTCCGTGCGCACCACGGCCATCGCCGACGGCAACGAATATGTGATCAACGGCACCAAACGCTACATCACCAATGCCAACAAGGCCGGGCTGTTGACCCTGATGGCGCGTTCCAACCCCGACATTTCGGGCGCGTCCGGGATCTCCGCCTTTCTCGTCCCAACGGACATGCCTGGCATCACCATCGGCAAGCCTGAGAAGAAAATGGGCCAGCAAGGTGCCCATATCTGCGACGTCATTTTCGACAATTGCCGCATTCCGCGGTCCTACATCCTCGGTGAGGAGGGCCAGGGCTTTAAAGTGGCCATGCAGGTGCTGGACCGCGGCCGCCTGCACATCTCCGCTGTCTGCGTGGGCGTTGCCGAGCGCCTGGTACAGGAGATGACGAACTATGCCGCCGAGCGGAAACAGTTCGGCCAGGCCATTGGTACGTTCCAGCTTGTCCAGGCCATGCTCGCCGACAGCCAGACCGAGACCTATGCCGCGCGGGCCATGGTGATGGACGCGGCCCGGAAGCGGGACCGGGGTGAAGCGGTCTCCATGGAAGCATCTTGCTGCAAATATTTCGCCTCGGAAATGGTGGGCCGCGTGGCTGACCGGGCCGTCCAGGTGTTCGGCGGCGCCGGTTATGTGGCGGACTATGGCGTGGAGCGGTTTTATCGGGACGTGCGCATTTTCCGGCTCTATGAGGGCACCTCGCAGATCCAGCAGATCGTCATCGCCCGCGCCATGCTGAAAGACGCCATGGGCTGACGTCAGGCGAGGGAGACGGGAACAGGGTGCCTACGGAGGATCGGGCCCGGGCCCGCGACGCCCTCATGACGCTTGCCCAGGAACGGGGGACGGGAAAGACCTTCTGTCCCTCCGAAGCCGCGCGGCGGGTCGATGCGCAGGACTGGCGCCGGCATCTGGGCCTCGTGCGCAGCATGGCCGCAGACCTCGCCGATGAGGGCCATCTCCAAGGCTTTCGCAAGGGCAAGCCCATCGATCTTCGCACCGTGAAGGGCGTCATCCGGCTGGGCCTTCCCAGGACCGTTCCGCAGACGGAGGATGAAGACGGATCGGCGCCCGAGGGGGAGGATGGGGCGTGAGCGGCGGGCTCGACCAGGTCGTGGCCGGGATCCGGGGCTGCCGGGTTTGCCGGGACACGCCCAAGGGCGATCCCTTGCCCCATGAGCCCAATCCGGTCATCCGGGCCCAAACCTCGGCACGCATCTGCATCGCCGGCCAGGCTCCCGGCACGCGGGTCCATGCGACCTCCACGCCCTTCAACGATCCTTCGGGTGTGCGGCTTCGAGCCTGGATGGGGGTCGACCGGGACACTTTCTACGATGACAGCCTCATCGCCATCGTGCCCATGGGCTTCTGCTTTCCAGGTCTTGATGCCAAGGGCGGTGACAAGGCGCCCCGGCGCGAATGTGCACCTTTATGGCGTCAGTCCGTGTTCGACCATCTTCCCCATTTGGACCTGATCCTGCTGGTGGGCTCCTATTCCCAGAAATGGCATTTGGGACTCCAAGCAGGCCGGACCCTGACGGAAACCGTGGCTGACTGGCGCGCCTATGGCCCGCGTTATGTCCCCTTGCCCCATCCGTCCTGGCGCAACAATGCCTGGCTCAAGGCCAATCCCTGGTTCGAGGCCGATGTTCTGCCCCATATTCAGGCCCGGATCGCGTCCCTGGTGAAAGCCCAATGATCTTTTTGTGCAACCAAGTGATCCGTATGGCCCTTATCGGCGCCATCCTTGCCGCAACGGCCTGTGCGCCGCGGGTCCAGGCACCCGGTGTTGCCGTCGGCAATGCAAGGCCCGTGTTGGAAGATGATGCCATCCGCACGGCCGATGGGGTCCGTCTTCCGCTCAAACGGTGGCCAGCGCAGGACCCAAAGGCAATTGTCCTGGCGCTCCATGGCATGAACGACTATGCGAACGCCTTCGCGATGGTGGGAGGCTGGTGGGCCGAGCAGGCGGACATGACCGTCTATGCCTATGACCAGCGGGGCTTTGGGGGCACGGATCAGCGGGGCATTTGGCCGGGCCCGGATCTGCTCATTCAGGATGCCGCCGCCGCCGTCTCGCTCCTGAAGGCCCGCCATCCGGACCGCCCCGTGATTTTGCTTGGTCACAGCATGGGCGGCGCCGTGGCGCTGGCCGCTGTGGCCGAGGGTGAAGCGCGGCCCGATGCCGTTATCCTCGCCGCGCCGGCCGTGTGGGGCTGGTCGACGCTCCCGTTTCCCTATCGCGCCGCCCTGTGGACGGCCGCTCACACACTGCCCTGGAAGACCCTGTCAGGCGGGCGGGCCGGTGTGACGCCTTCGGACAATCAAGAGGTTCTGGAGGATATGTCTGCCGATCCCATGGTGATCAAGGAAACCCGGATCGATGCCGCCTATGGTCTCGTGACCCTCATGGACCGGGGTTACCGCGCGGCCCGGCCGCTGGCGGTGCCCACGCTGCTGCTCTACGGCCAGAAGGATGATCTTGTGCCTGAAGAACCGGTTCGTACCGTGATCGACCGGATGTGCCCGGGTGGGACACTCCTGGCCCTGATCTATCAAGACAGTTACCACATGCTCCTGAGGGATCGTGGGGCCCAGCCCATCTGGGCGGATGGTGCCCGCTGGGTGGACGCGCTGCTCACCGGTCCGGCTCGGGAAGGGGCTCAACACGTCGATTATGCCGGCGAGACAGTCTGCCCCTCCCAAGACGACACAGATTTATCCGGCGCTGCACAATGATTAGCAAAACCTCAATCGATCTGCGCTTTCCTGGGGGTAAGGAGTTTTGACGCAAGGCGATCAGCAGGGTGGTCGGTATGGACGTCACCCGTATGCGCCGGCAGTTTCTGGCGTGGTGGGAAGGACTGGAACTTGAGGATCTTGACGAACCGGCCCCTGTTCTGCTTGGCCCGGAACAAGCCGTCACGTCCGATCCCGTTCCCATCATCCCCCACTATGTGCCCCGGATGCCGCAACTGGCGGCCCATCTGACCATTGCGCAGGAATTGTGGGGGGAAGGCTATCTGGGGCCGGGCGACGGGGATTTCGTTGTCAGCCTTGTGAGCCAGCTCGGTATTTCCCGTGACAAGAGCCTTGCTGTGATTGGTCTGGGTCTTGGCGGTCCGGCCCGGGACTTGTGCCGAGAGAGCGGGATCTGGATTTCCGGCTATGAGGCGCGGCCGGATCTCATTGAGCCCGCCAGCGAGCAATGTCTGATGGCCGGTCTCGCCCGAAAAGTCGGCATACAGCATTTCGATCCCACGACGACCCAGCTTCCCGAAGGCAAATATCACATCATCATGAGCCGGGAGGAATTTCACACAATCGGCGGTCAGGACCAGCTCATGACCCAGATCTTCGAGGCTCTGCGCCCTGGTGGCAGCGCCCTGATTACTGATTATGTGGTGACAGAGCAGGGGGATCCGGATGAATTGGCCAACAAGGCCTTTTCGGAATTCTGGGGTGGGGCTGTCCTGTCGAGTGCAGACGATCTTGCCCGATCGATGCGGGCAGCGGGCTTTGATTTGCGGGTGCGCAAGGACATGTCGGACGACTATATCGACTTGATTTCGGCCTCAACTCCCGGCTGGGGGCGACTGCTGGCCATGATGCAAGCTGGGGATGAGCGCATCACGGATCGTGGGGAGTTCGTCCAGGCTTTGGCGCGCGAGACTGAGCTGTGGGCGGAACGCTTGCGGGCGCTCAAAGCGGGCGAATTGGCCGTCTATCGGGTCTTCGGGTTAAAGCCCGATTCAGAACTCAGCTGAGCGGCCGTCGTCTGCTTTTACTTTGGTGGCTGACGTTTGGCGATTTCCGCTGCCATGAACTCCAGCACGAATTTGCGCCGCTTGGCGTCGTCCTCGGGCGAGGCGCAGAACAGGGGGCCGGTGTCCTGCATCTTGACGATTTCAGTGTTGTAGGCCTGCTGCACTTCCGGCGGCGTCTCTGGTGCGGCTGGGGTTTCGGACTTCGGCTCCGGCGGGGTGGTCTGAGGGGGGCGTTCGCTTATCTCGGCCTCATCCGTGCGCAGGCCGGGCGGCATTCCTGGTTTCCACAACACGTTTTGCCGGGCCTGAGCCTCGCCCTGCCTTTCGGTATTCAGCACCGTGATTTCGGCGGACTTGCGGGGTTCACGTGCCGGGGCCGGCCCTTTGGGCGTTTCCGCTCCGGAGGGTTTGGCCTGCTTGGGGGAAGCCTTGGTGGCATCCGCAGGCTTGACCGCGTTTGAAGCCTTGGCCACGGGTGCCTTTCTGTTCGAGGCCGATGTCTTTTTCTTTGGTGTGTTGCCGGCCTTAAAGGGATCGGCCTTCGGCGCAGCGGATTTGGAGCCTTTGTCGGCAGGATCTTCCAACGTGGTCGACGGTTCCGCTTGTTTCTTCTCGCCGGTTCCGGCGTCTTCGTCCTCTGGGCGTTCGCGGCCCAATAGGCTGCCGCCGAAGGAGCGCATGCGGCTCAGGAGGCCACCGCCAGCCTTGTCCTCGGCTTTCGCGTCTTCTAGGGCGGCTGATGGGTCCTCATCTTGAGAGACGATCGTGTCCGGCTCTGGCGTCTCGGACCGCTCATCCGCCTTGGGGGCCGGATGGCGCAATTCGGCAGGCGCGCTTTCTGGCTCTGCGGGACCTGTCTCGGCGCCCATATCGTCGGCAAATTCAGGATCGCCCAGACGGATTTCGATCCGGGCGTCCGGTCTGGCTTTGCCCGGTGCAGGGGTCTGGTGGCCATTCAGGGGATCGGGCGGCGTCTGGTCTGGCCGCGCCTTCGCACGATCCGTTGACGGCGAATCCGCGTCGCGGCTCGCCGTGTCCTGTCCAGCCGACCGTTCACCGCCCTTCATTTCCACGACCGTCATCGGTCTCACTCCCGTTTACCGTTCGGCGCATGCCGGGCGCGTTGTCTCCACGCATCCGCACTCGTCAGCGGATTATGCCACGGTTTGCGACACCAAGTGAAAAGATCCCCTTCCTTGAGAGGGCGATCCGTCCAGCGCCGAATGGTGCAAAGCCCCGTGCCCCTAAAGCCGGACGATCAGGATGGGGAGTGCAGCGAAACCATGAGTCTGTGGAACTTTTCGGTGATCCGAAGCTGCGTCGGGCTTTGCGGCGCAGCCGATTTGCCCATGGCCATATCGGTGTTGACCACCCGTTCCACATAGCCGGCGCGGCTGAGCGGCATGATGAAGGTCCGCTGCAGCCAGACCTTGAGATCTTCACCGGCCTCTTCAGCCCGATCCCAATGCTGGACGAGGCGGCTGGCAAGATCCGGCACTGTGAAGGTGGCATCGCCCTGGGGCTTGGTCAGCGCGAGCTGCTTGCGCACGGCTTCATCCACGAAGGCCGACTCTTTCCACAGAGCCACCATGACCCGATAGGCATCGAAACTGATGAACGTGGTCATGTATTCCCGATGAGCCTTGCCGCCGGGCTCCAGATCCAGGTCATAACGCAGGATTTCCGGGAGAATGATGTTCTGGGCCGACTGAAGATATTTTTCGACGCCGGCGACGGTGGCCTGGGCCATGAAAAAAGCGGCCTGGCCAGAGGTGCCGGTATCGGCGCCATTGAGGCTCGGCGAGAAACTGCCTGCGGGTGACTTGGCGGCGTTGTCCGCCTGCTGCGCGAGTGTGGACACTGGGTCTTCTCCCTCCGCTCACGGACCCCCACGCGAGGCCGGCATGCGGTCCTGCAAAGTGACTGGCAAAAAGGGCGGCCGAGCGCCGTTGCCCCCGCGCTACGGGAGGGAACAGCCGTCAATAGGCATTACGGACACCCGGAATGCGCAAAGGGACATGGATCGACCTTATGCGCAAGTCGGAATTCAGGATAAACGATGACTGCATGGCAAGGTCATGGCCCACCCGCCGCAGGGCGGCATGCCCTCCCACTATATGTGTTATTTTGTCGCAATTGGTCACTCCCTGCCGTCGTCCTTGAGGTGCGGCGATGGGGCTGGCCCGCGAAAACCCCTGGCCTAAAGGTCAGTTTTCACGGGTGAATTTGCGGCCCGTCCGGCCGTTCACGGTCATGGGGCCTAAATCCTGGAAGCCCAGCCGCTCCAAAATGCGTTTCGACGGCGTGTTGCGCGGATCGACATAGGCCGTCAGCGGTGTTTTCGCGTGCTGGTGTCGGAGATGGCCGATGAGGCCCTCTACCGCCCGGGCCGCATGGCCCCCACGCCGGAAGGGCTCCAGGATCAGGCAGAAGATCTCAAGTTCATTGCTCTGGGCCTCATGGGCGCCGCAGGCCCCGATCATGGACGGATCATCGGCCCTGCAAATGGCGAGCGCGAGCGCCGGGCCGGGCGTGCCGTAAGATGCGATGGTGTCCCTAATGATGGCCGCGGCCGCATTGTCTGTTTTCAACTCATCCGGAAACGTCATAAAGCGCGTGTTGTCCGGCTCGGTCATGAACGCTGTGAATGGCGCGATATCTCCGAGTTCGAACCGTCGCAGTAATGTCTCGCCGCAGAGTATCGACTGGGGTGAGAGCAGGGCCATGGGTTCTGTCCCCAACATGTCGTCCTGAACGCACAGTATATGGTTGGACACGCTTCCGATCCAGACCGTCCGTACACAGCTCAGGCCGGTTCTAACAGGATGATCCGCAGATCGTTCACATTCGTGCCTGTTGGGCCTGTCACGAAGGCGTCGCCAAGGGTGCGCAGGGCACTGGCGCTGTCATGGGCATCGAGAACGGCGCTTAAAGGCCGGCCGAGACTGGCGGCACGGGCCGCTGTCGTGTGATCCGCGAAGCCGCCCGCATGGGGCGGGCCTTGGTTGACGCCGTCGCGGCCATCGGTGTCGGCAGCAAGGACATGGAACGACACCCGCTCTCCCAGAGCCTCGGCCACACCGAGCGCATAGGTCTGGTTCGGACCGCCTTCGCCGAACCGGTCGCCCAAAGATACGGTCAGCTCGCCGCCGGAGAGAAGCACAACCGGTTGGTCCGACCGGGGCAGGGACCGCGCAAGGGCTGCGTGGGCATGGGCCACGGTCCGCGCCTCACCTTCGATGTCTGCCCCAAGATCATGCACAGTGAAGCCGAGCGCCCGGGCCCGCTCCACGACCGCGGCAAGGGCCATGGCTGGGCTGATGACGACCTCGAAGGTCTGCTGCGTGAGGCGCAGATCGTCCGGTTTCAGCGTTTCCTGTTCGGGGTTCGACAAGGCGGCCACAATGGTTGGCGCCGGCCGGATGCCGTACCGGGTCAGCACGGTGCGGGCATCGGCAAGGCTGGTCGTGTCCGGCACCGTGGGTCCCGATCCGATATCCGCCGGCGGATCACCCACGACGTCGGAGACGGCCAAAGTCACCACCCGGGCCGGAAAGGCCGCCGCCGCGAGACGTCCGCCGCCCGTCGCCGACAGATGACGCCGGACGGTGTTGATGGCACCGATGGGCGCGCCGCTTGCCAGCAGATCCCGGGTCAGGGCCGCCATGTCACTGACGCTGACACCGTCGACTGGGCGGCAGAGCAGGGCCGACGCCCCGCCGGACAGCAGCACGAGCAGCCGGTCGTCCGCTCCAAGACGGTGAGCCAGAGCTAGGGCAGTAGCGCCGGCACGGGCACTGGCGGCATCGGGCACTGGATGGCCCGCCTCGATCACGCCAAAGCCGTCCGGGGCTGTCGTGCAGGGCGCATGGCTCACGATCAGGCCTTGTGCGCTGTGGCGTATGTCTTCGGGCAGGGCCGAAACCATGGCGGCGGCGGCCTTGCCCGCCCCAATCACCATCGGGACGGTGAGGCCGGGCGTGTTCGCCAGGTCGTGGCGCGCAAGCGTGGGCGGCAGGACCGCCCCGGGGTCCGCGGCCGCCAGTGCGGTACGCCACAGGGCCATCAGGTGTTCGCGCATGCCGTCCTTGCCCTTTGGCTGCGTGTCGACGACGTGGCGACGACCCTACAGCATCCGCGTCAACCTGCGCCACAAACGGCCGTCGATGGCGATGAGACCCAGACCGATCATAGCCATACCGAGCAGATGCACCGTCCCAAGGCGCTCCCCAAGGATCGTCGCGCCCAAAAGGATGGCGGACACGGGAACCAGAAAGGTCACCAACAGGATGTTCGTGGCGCCGGCGGACGCCAGGATCCGGAAATAGAAGACATAGGCCACCGCCGTCGAGGCCAGGGCCAGGGCGATGACGGCGGCCCAGATCCCGGCCCAGATCCCGGCCCAGATCCCGGC
>CAYUYV010000014.1:0-8251 GCA_964449455.1 uncultured Alphaproteobacteria bacterium
CTAGCTGAATTCGGGCCATGGTTGGCCGCTCGCATGGTTTGTCTGCCGCCAGAGGCATGTCAATCTACCGCATGTACGTTCTTTCCAAGGCCTGCGGCGGGACGCTTAAAGGCCCGGTCCTGGAGGTCATGGCGCCTTGTCTTCCTTCCCTGCCCAATGGCCCCTGCCTGGACAACGGGCCCTTTTCGGCCAATCCATCCATGTCGTCCCTTGGGATCGTGCCATCCATGCTGCTGGCCTCGCCAAAGGCCTTCTGGGGCCGGACAATGCCCATCTGTGGACCTACATCCCCTTCGGCCCTTTCGACGACGCGCGGTTGTTCGCCGATGCCATGGAAGCCCAACAGGAAAAGGCAGACTGGCAGACCATGGTGCTGGTTGAGCCAGAAGGAGGTCACGCCCTTGGCATGGCAAGCTATATGCGCATCCGGCGCCAGCATGGCAGCGCCGAAGTCGGCTGCATCATGTTTAGTGAGGCGCTCAAACGCAGCCGCGCCGCCACCGAAGCAATGGCATTGATGGCCACGCACCTTTTCGACGATCTCCACTACCGGCGCTACGAGTGGAAATGCGACGATACCAACGCACCGTCCAAACGCGCCGCACTGCGCTTTGGGTTCACGCCGGAAGGCGTCTTCAGGCAGGATCTCATTGTGAAGGGCCGCAGCCGGGATACGGCTTGGTTCTCAATTCTCGACCGGGAATGGCCCGCCGTGAAGGCGGGATTCGAGGGTTGGTTGTCGCAAGACAATTTCGACGAGACCGGCCAGCAGCGGCGCAGCCTCGCCGAAATTCGCGCCGACAGGATGCGGTGACGTCCCGGAAACGCCCCTGACGCAATGCTGTCAGCCAAGGCAATCCTGTCAAAATGACGGCCCCCTTTTGGCCGGTGACGGGCGCTGCCATGATCCATGGTGACGACGGTGAGACTTCAAGGCGAGGCAAATATGTTTTGCGCATCCATCAGAGCCAGGAAGACCCCGCATGGAGCCATGGAGAGGGGCATGCGCCATCCCATGGGCCCAGCCATCCTTCTGGTGTTTGCCTTAGTCGCTGTCTTTATGACCCTGACCGGTCCGGCCAGCGCATCCACGCGGATCGGTGGTACCCTTACCATCAATGGACCGATTGATGACGTTCAAGCCTTTGGCGGCGTGGTCACTGTGAATGGGCCTGTCGCGGGCGACGTGACAGTGGTCGGGGGTACGGTGACCGTCACAGGTCCTGTCACGGACTCAGTTTCCCTTGTCGGCGGCAATCTGACTGTCAATGCGCGGGTGATGAAAACACTGAGTGTCGCCGGCGGCAAGGTGACCATTTCAGCTGGCAGCCGGATCATGGGCGATATGTCCATTGCGGCCGGAGAAGTGGACCTTAGCGGCCGCATGAATGGACGTGTCGCCGTCGCCGGCGCGTCTGTCACCGTGAACGGGCGGATCCAGGGTTCAGCGGAGATCGCAGCGGCCAATGTTAGCATCGGACCCGACGCGGTGTTCGGCGGCGACCTGACGATTCAGGCGCCGGAAGAACCCGTCATACCGGACAGCGTGGTCATCAAGGGCACCTATACATTTGAACAGGACGCCTCGGGGGGGCTGTTTTCCTTGCCATCCATTTCGGTCGAATTGGATCGCCTCACATGGACCGAGGCATCGCTGCTGGCTGGGATCACACTGATCTTCATCCTGTTCCTGATCTACGTCTTTCCCCGGTTCAATGACCGGGTCCTTCGGACTTTGTCGAACCGTCCAATGGGTAGTGTCATGACCGGTGCGGTGCTCATTGTCCTCATGCCGATTGTCAGTGCCTTGTTGTGCGCAACCGTGATTGGCCTGCTGATCGGCATTCCAGCCCTGCTCTTCTATCCGATCATGGTGGTCCTTGGCTTGATCTACGGCATCATCGGACTGACCCGGTGGCTGTTGAGGCGCGCCGGAGCCGGCCCCAGCCCCTTTCTCTTCGGTCTCAGTCTCCTCGTCATGCTCATTTTCGTCACCTATCTGTCCACGATCGACATCGTCGGTCCCCTGGCTGTCATCCTCTTGACCCTGTTCGGAACGGGGGCTGTGGGCTCGGTCCTGCTCTATGGCGAACGCGCCTGCGTGGCTGATCCGAACCCGCCCAGGGAAAGCTGGCGGCGTTAACCGCCGGCAAGCGATTGACCATCATCCACGGTCATCACGGTACCGGTGATGAACCCAGAAGCGGGCGACACGAGGAGCATCAGGGCGCCGTCGAGGTCTTCCTCGGCGCCAAGGCGCTTGCGCGGGAACCGATTGATCTGTTTAAGGCCGCCTTCGGAGTCGAACCATTCGCTGTTGATCTCGGTGCGGATGTAACCGGGACACAGGGCATTCACATTGATGCCGTAGCGCGCCCATTCCCGCGCAAGACTCTTGGTCATCATGGCGACGGCCGCCTTCGACATGCAGTAGGCGGTCAGGCCCGGCAAAATCGTAAAGGCCCCGATGGAGGCGATATTGACGATCCGCCCTGGGGCCCCGCGGGCGATGAGGCTTCGCCCCACCGCCTGAGCCATCAGGAACGCGCCGCGCACATTGGTGTTCATGATGCTGTCATAGTCTTCGGCCGACAGATCCGCCGCAGGCGACTGAACATTCATCCCCGCATTGTTCACCAGGATATCGATGGGCCCGAGCTGCGCCTCGGCCTGGGCCACTGCCGTCGTGACGCTCCCCGGATCAGCCACATCGAGAGCGACGGAAATGGCCTGCCCGCCGGCCGCCTGGATCTCTGCTTCGAGTACCGACAAACGGTCCACCCGACGCCCCGTCAGCACCACAGCGGCGCCGGCTGCGGCCAGAACACGGGCAAAACGGGCACCAAGACCGCTGGTGGTTCCGGTCACCAGGGCAACCTGCCCCCGCAGGTCCGCGAGTGGTGCCGCCGGCAGGCCCGCGCCGTCAGAATCAGTCCCAGTCATCGTCCGCTCCTTCCCCCAAATTCCCATATGCTGAATAGGTTTTCCCCATCATGACCGGAACGTACGGGCCTGTCTCATCCTTGCCACAGCGTCTTTACGGGTTTGCCACCCATTGGTCTGCTTGAGTGTCGGGGGCCCGCTTGAGTGTCGGGGGCCCGCTTGATTGTCCGGGCTTGGCGTATCTGCACGACTCAGCGGATGCATTTACGCGCATGAGGTGAATTGGGAGGTTCCATGACCATCGCGACCATTGTGCCACCGGAGTCACCGACCGCACGGCCTCGGGTCCTTGTGGCCACCCACACTCCGGAGCAGGCGCGGCGCTGGGCGGATCTGGCCCACCGCAAGGGCTATGACAGCATCCTGACCGAACCGGCCGAGACGGAGCGTGAGGCCCGTTTGCGCTCGCCGGATTGCGTGCTGATTGAGGCGCCCTGTGATGGCGCGCTGCTCCATCGTCTGGCCCTCGGCACCGACGATCATGGACCGCTGCCACTGACATTGGTCGAACCGGTGATTATCGGCGTGGGCCGGGATGAGCCACTTCAGGATATCACCGATCCGGTGCGCAGCCTGCCGAACCCTTTTGATGCGGATCAGGCGGGCCAGGCACCCCAGGACGCGCTGGAGCGACATCTGGGCCGCAGACTCGATGCCATGATGCGCCTCCATGCCATGATCAATGAATGGACGAGACGCCATGCGGTGCTGTCGGCGTTGGGCCGGACACCGTCCCAGTCCTCCCATGCCGGCTCATTGCTCAAGGACGCGGATCGAACGGTGTTGGTGGCAGGCGAGCCCGGTCCCGATTATGCGCGGATCGAAGCTCTGTGCGCGGATTCCACGACGACCATTGTCGGCGCCTTCACGCCGGCCACAACCGTGGACTATCTGGCGCGCCATGCCTTCGACGTCCTGATTCTGACAGCGCCCGGCGATTTGGAGGCCTATTTGCCCGTCGTGTCCGCGGTGCGGCGCAACCCGCGCCTTGTGTCCACGCCCATTCTGATGATCGCTGATCCGGAGGCGTGCGACGGGGCAGCTGGGGCCTTGCGCGCCGGGGCCACCGACATCCTGCTGCGCAGCTTGTCCGATGCGGATTTTGCGGCGCGGGTCAGAAGTTTTCTGATTGAAAGCACCATGCGCCGGATCCTCAAGGGTGTGCTCGACGTCGCTCCGCCATCCGCGCTTCGGGATGAGGAGACCGGCCTCGCCGGCGCCACGCTTTGCGAGGCGCACCTTGAACGCATGGCCAGTGAAGCGCACGCGACACGCAGGCCCTGGAGTCTCGTCCTGTTCGACATGTCGGCCGCCCGCCGCGAGGACGGCACGGCGATCCCCACGTCTGGCTCTGCTTTCCTGGAAGCAACATCCGTGATCGCGGCCATGGCCCGGGCCCAGGACTTCAAGGCACGTCTTGGCAGGCGGGAAATCATGATTCTCATGCCGGAGACACCGCGCGCCCGCGCCCATGAGGTGGCCCGCCGCCTCAGTGGGGCCATGTCCGCCGCACGCTTTGGCGCTGACGATGACCAGGATGGCGTTGTGGTTCTGGCGCGCCATGCCGTCATTACGCCCAAACTGGATCTCTCCGTGGGCTCGGTGATCCATCAAGCCCGCCAGCGGCTCCGGGGTGGCACGGAACAAGCGCTCAAAGTTGCAGCAGGCCAATCCTGACACCATTCTAACATTGCCGTGACGTGTCACCGCGCCCAGTGCTTTCGGGTCGGTCATGTCCGTTTATGTGGTTTCTTCGGCGGACATTACCGGCTACGTTGAGGGCATGACTGGGGAATCAGAACATCTGCCAATCGTGATTGATGTCGTTTCAGACGTCATCTGTCCGTGGTGCTATTTGGGCAAGCGGCGGCTGGACCGGGCATTGGACATGCTCGGCGATGTCCCCGTAACTGTTGCCTATCGGCCCTTCCTACTCGATCCGAGCATTCCACCGGAGGGCGTGACCCGGTCGGAATATATGGCCGCCAAATTCCCGGATCCGGATGTGGCGCGGCGCGGTGCGACCGCGCTGAAGGAATATGGCCTCGCGGAAGGCATTGCCTTTGCGTTCGACAAAATCAAACGCACACCCAACACCATGGATGCTCACCGGCTGATCCGTTGGTCCCGTTCCCAAGGTCAACAACCGGCCGTCGTGGAGCGCCTCTTCCACGTCTATTTCCAGAAGGGCGAGGATATCGGCGACCGGGATGTGCTGCTGTCAGTCGCCAAGGATTGCGGGATGGACGTGGTGCTGGTCGGCGATCTGCTGAACGGCGATGCGGACAAAAAGAAAATTTTCGACGAGGTGAAGCACTTCTACAAGCTGGGGGTCAATGGCGTGCCGACTTTCATCCTTAATCGTCAGTATGGGATGGTTGGGGCGCAGGATGTCGACGTGCTTGTCGAAATGATCGAACGGCTTGCCCGCGGCGAAGACCTGCGAGGCTCATCCGGCGAAGACGCCTGACCAAAGACCCGACCTCGATCTCGGGTTTCCGCTCGCTTCTCAACACCAGCCCATATGGATGCCTCAGCCTTCGTCCGGCCTTTGTGCCACATAAAGGACGAAGGGCGGCCGCATGCGCTCATCCTTCCAGGGCAGACCGTCCGCATCCGTCCCAAGAGGCCTCGCCCGTTCCAGAATGGTCAGTCCCGTCTGTTCGAGAACGGCTGTATAGTCCGCGTCGGTCCAATAGGTGTCGACGATGTCGAGATCCACATCGATGAGACGCACCGTGACAGTGTCACCGGACGCCGGATTGCTGTTGCCGGGAAAATCAACGCCCACGGTCAGCCAGTCCCCGCTATAAAAATCCTCCGCACAGATTGCCATGATGAAGATCCCGCCGGGCAGCAAGGCATCAAAGACCGCGCGCGCCGCTGCAGCCATCTGCGCCTGAGTGTCCATCTCAAGAAAGCAGAACACGGAAAGAGCCACGGCCGCGACGGGCGCCTCAAAGGGACATTGCCCCTCCCCGATCAGTCGGTAGTCGCCTGTCGGGTCGGTTTTCCGGGCATGGGCGAGCTGGGAAGGTGAAATATCCACCCCCGTCACATCAAAGCCCAGGGACGCCAGAAATCGCGACGACTTGCCGGCCCCGCACCCGAAATCGAAAGCCTTCCGGCCGAGATCCGGGCGCCCATGGGCCTTGATCAAATCGGGAATGTCCCGATAGGCCAGCAGAACCGTGCCGCCGATGTCGTGGCGGGCATAGTCGGCCGACTTGGTCTCGTACCGATCGGTCGTCACGGTCATTGCGAGCCCCCTCGCCTCTCCAAGCGCTGCCGCTCAGCTATGATCCTTCAGCAAGCGTTGCTTTTCCCGGTTCCAGTCCCGCTCCTTCTCGCTCTGGCGCTTGTCATGGGCTTTCTTGCCCTTGGCGAGGCCGAGTTCGAGCTTGGCCTTGCCGGCCTGATTGAAATAGAGCCGTAAGGGAACAATTGTCATGCCGCCACGATTGACCTCGCCGCCCCATTTGTTGATTTCCCGTTTGTGCAGCAGCAGTTTGCGCGGGCGGCGCGGCTCATGGTTCTGGCGATTGCCGAAGGAGTATTCCGGGATGTAAGCGTTGATCAGCATCAGGGCGCCGTCCTCAAGCGTGGCGTAGCTTTCCGCGATATTGGCCTGACCCGTGCGCAGGGATTTCACTTCGGTGCCCGTCAGCATAATCCCGGCCTCGATCGTGTTCTCGATGCTGTAATTGTGCCGGGCCTTGCGGTTTTCAGCGACGACCTTGCGCACTGAGGACGCAGACGGAGGAGCCATGCGGGTCAGGCCTCCGCGATCGCGTCGCGCCGGGCGCTCGCCATGTCCGGATCGACCGGGCCGAGACCGGCGGCCGACAATGCAGCATCCACGGCCGTGCGGGCCGTATCAGAAGCTGGGATCAATGGCAGGCGCATTTCATCGGCACACAAACCACGCGCGGACAGGGCATATTTCACTGGCTGCGGGCTGGGCTCAATGAACAAAGCCCGGTGAAGCGGCATCAGCCGATCCTGGAGCGACAGGGCGGCCTCATAGTCCCCGTCCAGCGTGGCGCGCTGGAGGCGCGCGCATTCCGCCGGCGCAACATTCGCGGTGACGGAGATACAGCCCACGCCGCCATGGGCGTTGAAGCCAAGGGCCGAGCCATCTTCACCGGAGATCTGCACGAAGCCGGCGCCACACAGACGGCGAGTCATGCTGACCCGGGCCATATCGGCCGTTGCGTCCTTGATGCCGATGATCCGTTCAAGTGCTGCGAGTTCCGCCACGGTTTCCACGGAGATGTCGACGCCCGTACGGGCAGGAACCGTGTACAGAATAATCGGCAGGGTGGTGGCATCATGAATGGCTCGATAATGGGCGATCATACCAGTCTGGCTTGGCCGATTATAAGATGGTGTCACCACAAGCAGCGCGTCGGCGCCCAGAGTGGCCGCCCGCTGGCTGGCCAGGATGCTGGCCGCCGTGTCGCTCGAGCCCGTTCCGGCAATCACGGGAATGCGACCGCCAACGTCCTCAACGGCTGTTGCAATGATCCGTGCGCGCTCCTCCTCATCGAGGGTCGGCGTCTCCGCCGTGGTCCCGCACACCACAAGGCCGTCCGTACCTTCCGCGAGATGCCACGCACACAGCCGTTTGAGCGCTGCCCAATCGACAGCCCCATTGCGAAACGGCGTCACCAGAGCGCAGATCGATCCGCGCAAGGCAAACCCGGAAGATGATGGCGTGGTGGAGGACGGCATGACTTTTCCTCTCTTCTCGCGCGACTCAGGCGGCGGGCCGTCGGATGATTGCACGCATGGCGGCGCACTGCGCGATCCTTCCTTGGATCGGCAGCAGCGGATCATAGCGAAACGCACACATGGCGACGGCCCCGCCCCCCTGTCAAGCCGGGCACAACTCTGTGACTGCCTTTGAGGTGTCCTGCCCCGTTCCGGCGTCCATTGTCCCTTGTTGGTCCACAGTGAAGCCGATACTATTTCATGGGGAAAAGTCTTGGGATTGGACCCTGTTTCCGCGATTCACAGGCGATCGGGCGGCTATCGCGGCGCTGGGATCGCTCGTTCGCCGGGCCATGACCCTCTTGCCCTGTCCTTGTGATTCGGGTTGGCGGTGACCTGGGGCGCCTCTGAACCGGCGGCAGCGGGCGCGAAAGCTGGACTTCGGGCCGGCTCCTCCATGGCCCATGGCGTTTGCGCCGGCACGCGGCTAAGAACGAGGGTCGGCGAAGAACAGTGGGATGGTGCGTGCTCCGCGCCCGGTTGGGATCACTCGCAGACTGGCATCACTCGCAGACTGGCATCACTCGCAGACTGG
>CAYUYV010000014.1:8351-44703 GCA_964449455.1 uncultured Alphaproteobacteria bacterium
ATCACTCGCAGACTGGCATCACTCGCAGACTGGCATCACTCGCAGACTGGGATCACTCGCAGACATGGATTGGCGCTTCATGACCTGTGCACCGTCTCGTTCGCGCCGGCCCGTTTGGATGGGCCGGTTACGAACGTGCAGCATCATGGTGCTTGTGCTGGTCTCATTGGGCGCCGCTGTTCCGGCAGCGGCGGTGCCTCTTCCCTTGGCGCGTCCGGAGACTGTGCAGCCCCGAGCACTGTCCTTTCGGGATGCGAGCACCCTGCGAGAGATCATGCGCCGGGCGGGAGCGACGGGCTGGCGATCGGCCCTGCCGCTGCTGTCTCGGGTGGAAAACCCATTGGCGGCAAAGGTCGTGCGCTGGCTCTATCTCCAGCAGAGCGGCGCCGGCGCGTCATTCGCCGAAATCCGCACGTTCATCAATGAGAACCCGCACTGGCCCCGCCAGGGTCTGCTGCGTGAAAATGCCGAAAAGGCAATGGATGATCGCATTCCCGCATCCACCGTCATCAGCTGGTTTACAGAGCGCAAGCCCATTTCCGGCGAAGGCAAGCTGCGCCTGGGCGAGGCCCACCTGGCCTCCGGGCGCACCAATGTCGGCAAAGCCTGGGTCCGCGAAGCGTGGCTCGACACGTCCCTCTCCCGGTGGGCCGAGCGGCGCATTCTGGCCCGGCACAAGAGGCGCGTGTCGCGCAAGGATCATGACGACCGCCTGGACCGTCTGATCTGGGCCGGTCAGATGAGTGCGGCGCGCCGCATGCTCCCCATCGCCAGCCCCAATGTCGCAGCTTTGGCACGGGCCCGGATCAAGCTGCGCACAAATGGCGGCGGTGTTGACGCGGCCATCGCCGCGGTCCCCAAGCAACTCGCGAATGATGGCAGCCTGACCTATGAGCGGATTCGCTGGCGCCGGCGCCGCAATCGCGACGAAGAGACTTGGCCCCTGTTCCTGGAGGCCCCCAAGGATGCCAAGGGTCTCGGCAATCCGGTTCGCTGGTGGTACGAGCGGCGAATCCAGGCCCGTGAAGCCCTCCAGGCCGGCAAGCCGAGTCTTGCTTACGGCATCTTGCGCCATCACGGCCTGACCCGTGGGCATGCCTTTGCCGAAAGCGAGTGGAAGGCCGGCTGGATCGCGCTGCGCTATCTGAACCGGCCGAAGGATGCGACCTTCCACTTCGCCCGTATGGCGGAAAAGGTTTCACGGCCCATCAGCCGTGGGCGTGCTGCCTATTGGCAGGGCCGGGCCGCCGAAGCCATGGGCAATATGGCCGCCGCCGAAGGTTTCTATACCGCGGGCAGCGCCCATCTGGACACGTTCTACGGTCAGCTGGCCGGAGAGCGCGTCGGCGGGACCAGCAACCGCATGGCCCTCAAACCCCCTGTCGAAATCGACAAGGACACGGCTGACGCGTTCGAAAACGCCGAATTGACCAAGGCCGTGCTGATCGCCTCGGATTTCGTCTCCGACTACATCGTCCGCCTGATGCTGCTCCACCTTGCTGATACGGATCCGACCGCGACAGGGTATGCCCTGACAGCCCGCCTCGCCCACCGCCTGGACATGCCCAATATGGCAGTGCGTCTGGGCAAGCTTGCCTCCTATGAGGGACATCCGTCCTCGGATTATTCTTATCCCACGTTTGAGCTGCCCCCCTATGAAGGGAAAGGCCGGGAGCCGGAACCGGCCCTTACCCATGCGATCATCCGCCAGGAAAGTGAATTCAACCCGAAGGCCGTATCCCATGCCAAGGCGCGCGGCCTCATGCAGCTTCTTCCGTCCACGGCACGATTGATGGCCCGGCGGCATGGCCTGCCCTATCGGGAGGCCTGGCTGACAGAAAAACCCGGCTACAACACCCAGCTCGGCCGCGCCTATCTTGCCGATCTCCTGAAACGTTATGACGGCTCCTACATTATGACGGCCGCGGCCTATAATGCGGGCCCATCCCGGGTCACGCGCTGGATAAGGGAATTTGGCGATCCGCGGGAACCGGGGATCGATCCGGTGGACTGGGTGGAGAACATCCCGTTTCGTGAGACGCGCAATTATGTCCAGCGGATCATGGAAGCAAACCAGGTCTACCGGGCCCGCCTGATCAACGCGCCTTATCGGGTGACGCTGGCCTTTGATCTGAAGCGCGGACCGGCGACCTATCACAGAAACACTGAAGACATCGGTTTTGCTGAAGCCCCGCCCCTCAACCCACCGGCGCAGTCCGCGGCGGCCTCTCTTGTCCCCATGCCAATCGTCCCAACCGACCGCCATCCCGTGGCCCCGTCCCGCATGGCCTTTGACGCGCAGGACGAAACCGCGCCGGACGACGATACAGCAGCTTTTGAGGATCAAGAGGGCGAAGCAGAGGTGTCTCTGGACGGATCATCCGAGATTGGCGAAAGTCCCGCCGTGGCCCATGCGGATCTGGGCGCCCTGCCCGCCATCCGGCCCGGCAGTTTCCTCGACCCGGAAGATGTGACCGGCGCGCCGCGCGCGATCCCCGAGCCCATGCCGCGGGTCGAGCCCGCAACCGCCTCCCAGCCCCGCGTGACCCAGCGCAGCCCCAATACGGTGCTGCCGGCGCCGCGGCCCGGCTCCGGCAAGAGTAAGAACGGTCCCCCGTCTTGAGCAGACGGCCCGGCCATTTGCCACCAACCTCAAGGGCTTCTTAACCTCGACCGGCGCCCATGCTAAAGCCCCGGGCGGGCCAAGAGAGAACGGACCGGGCCCGGCCAATTCAAGGGAGGGCAAGGCCATGACGGATGTGCTGTTGGTGGGTGCGGGCCAGATCGGCCGCAAGATCACCTGGCTTCTGGAGCGGACCGGCGACTATCGGGTGACCCTGACAGACCGCTCCCAGGAAGCTCTGCACCGCCTTGGCCCTGGAGCCGCGACACGTCTGCTCGCCGTCGACGCGGAGGACACGGAGCGACTGGCCGACGCCCTTGATGGCATGTTCGCGGTGATTTCGGCGGCCCCCTACAGCGTCACCCGCCATGTGGCCGACGCGGCACGGCGGGCCGGCGTGCACTATCTTGATCTCACCGAAGACGTTGCAATGAAGGAATATGTGAAAACGCTGGCCGAGGGTGCGCCCAGCGCATTCATCCCGCAATGCGGCCTCGCGCCAGGCTTCATTTCGATTGTCGGCTATAATCTCGCCCAGCGTTTTGACAGCCTCGACACATTGAGCCTGCGTGTGGGCGCCCTGCCCCAATTCCCCTCCAATGCCCTTGCCTACAACCTGACCTGGAGCACGGACGGGGTGATCAATGAGTACTGCCAGCCCTGTGAGGCCATTGCGAATGGTCAGCTTGCGACCGTTCCGCCCATGGAAGAAATCGAGCACTTTTCCCTTGATGGCATCCGCTATGAAGCCTTCAACACCTCAGGCGGCCTCGGCACCTTGTGCGAAACCCTTCTGGGCAAGGTGCGCCAGCTCAATTATCGCACCATTCGGTATCCTGGGCACCGGGACGCCATGAAAATGCTGCTCCAGGATCTTCGGCTTGCGGAACGCCCTGAACTGCTCAAGGAGATCTTGGAGTTCGCCCTGCCTTCGACCCGCCAGGACGTGGTCGTCATTTTCGTAACGGCAACGGGCCACCAGGACGGGCGTCTTATGCAGGAGTCTTATGTCAACCGGGTCCTTGCACGGGATATCAATGGCAAGACCTGGACGGGCATTCAAAGGACGACGGCGTCGGCTGTCTGCGCGGTTCTGGATATGTTGCGGCGCGGACAAATTCCCGGGCATGGTTTCATCCGGCAAGAACAGATCAGCCTCTCGGCCTTCCTGGCAAACCGCTTTGGCAGCGTCTACGTGCCCGACACGCCCATGCCAGTCCTGTGACGAACGCCGCCTTGTTCGCCCACGTCAATAGGGTTTTTGCCGGTACCATTTCTTGCCCAGCATGGCCATGACCACGCTGGAGGCGTGGCGCCATTGGCGCCGCGCCATGCGCCGCGCCACGATCCCCGCGGAACTTGCGTAAACAACCGGAAACCATCCGGGAAAATGCTTCCAGGTGAAACGCAATTTGCTCTGTGTCAGGTAGAAATCGGACAAGGCTCCACGCCGTGTCTCGACGGAGCCGGTTCCGATGGTTGAGCCTGATTTGTGATAGACGATCGCATCGGGTGCATAAAGATGATCGAACCGCCCGCGGGACCGGGTTGCCCAGTCAATTTCCTCATAATAAAGGAAATAGCGTTCGTCCATCAGGCCAACTTCGTCCAGAAACGTCCGTGACATGAACATGCAGGCTCCGGAAATCATGTCCGTCTGCCGTTCCACATGCGTCCGGTCGATCGTCACGTCCCGCAAGCGGCTGCCAACCTCGATCGGGTAGGAGATGGCATTCCACTTCTCAAAACGGCTGCCATTGAGGGCCTGGATAACCTCCGGGCGCTCGTAATAGAGCATGGTCGAGCCGCAAATCCCGGCCTTGGGGCCCTCTTCCATGCGTGCAACCAGCTGGCCCATGGCATCGGTCTTCTGCACGGTGTCATTGTTCAAAACCCAGAAATATTTGAAACTCGGATCAGACAGGGCCCAGCGCAGTCCGGCATTGTTGCCCCCGGCAAATCCGAAATTTCCGCCTGTGCGCAACACCACAACGGCGGCCGCCTGGCTTTGCGCCGTGACGGTCTCTCCAGCGTCCACAACAGCGAGCGAGACCGGTTTTGCCTGGCGCGGCGTGCTGAAGCTGGCCATGTCCTCTCGGGCCGGGCCGGGCCAGACATCCTCGCCCCGGGCCCAGGCCTGAAGCTGATCAACTGAGCCATCCGTAGACGCATTATCGCACACGACAATTTGGAATGCGGGGTAGTCCGACCGCAACAGACTTTCAAGGCATTCGATCGTGTCCGTCCAGGCGTTCCAGTTCAGCAGAATGACGGCAACGCGCGGGTGGGACTGTGCATCGGCAGGGTTATCAAGCGCATCATCCATTGTTTTCCGATCCCCCAAAAGAGAACGCGCGCGATTGTCACGGCATGACGTGTTGGATTGGCGAGGTTGGACCAGCCGGAACACTAGCGTGCCAGGACCGGACTGTCAGCTCACCGCTCGGCAAGTGTGGACGTGAGGTGGGAGGGGCGCAGGCGGTGCCTTGCAGTTCAGCGCCGCCTCTTCTTCTGACTATAGTATTCGTAAGAGTAATAACCGTAGTTCTGAGCGGTGCGCGTGCTGGTCTTGTTCAGCACAATCCCGATGAACTTCTCGGGCTTGATGAGGGACAGGGCGCGTTTCAGATGGGCCCTGGTTGTCTTACCTTCCTGCACCACGACCAGGCAGCCATCGGCGGCTTTCAGGAAGGGCACACAGCTGTCGCCAAGCAAGATCGGCGGAAGATCAAACAAAATGAGCTTATTGCTGACCTCGGAAAGCACCCGATCTGTGAGTTCCGTCACGGGGCGGGATGTCAGCAAGGGTGATGAAGACGTGATGCCCGATTTGGTCGGGATGATCGTCAGCCCTTCAACCTCGCTTCCGATGATGCAGTCCTGCACGTCATTGAGACCAGCAAGGACCGTGTCGAGCCCCCGGTCGACCTTGATGCCCAGGGTGCGGCACACATTAGGCCGGCGCAAATCCGCATCCACCAGCACGGTCTGGTAGTTCTGGAACCGGCTGAGGCAGACGGCGAGATTTACGGACATGAAGGTCTTGCCCTCACCGGCCCCGCAACTCGTGACAGCCAGGATGCGTCCCTTACGCTGGGCCAGCCAGTTGATGACCTGGGTGGTCAGGGTCCGGAAAAGATCAATCTCGGGCAGGGAGTCGAGGGCACAGATGATCTTGTTTCGATTGTAGATGCCCGGATCTGCCGGTTGTACGACCATGGGAGAGTGGAACTGTTCGTGGGCAACCGGGCCGTGGCGCAGCACATCTGCCGCCGCAGCTTCGGTCTTTTCGAACCCGCTCGCCAGAGCGGCATGAATGTCGACAGGCCTGGAGGTCATACGTTGTGCGAACTCTTGAAAGAAGCGGGCCGACGCCGCGGAGAGGACGAGCAGCCTATGGCAATCTCATGACTCTCGATTACGGCCAAGCTGCGATAAGGACCTCGCCGGATCAAAGGGACACCTGCGTGCCCTGACGCGGTTTGGAGAGCGTAACCAGACGTCTTCGCCTATTGCCCATGCGTTGCCTGATGATGCGTTGCCCGATCATGCGCTGCCTGATCATGCGTTGCCTGATTCCGGGACCGGCCCCTGCCGCAACCCGTGCTTCGGCAACCGAATCCCACCTTTGCTCATGAGTGATAAAGGCAGTCGCTAAGGAAATCACCTTATTTTCCAGGTCATAAACCGTATGGACCGTATGCCTGCGCCAAGGTTAACCAGAAGATACTGGACAAAGAAGCGCAATTTTTAGGGTTTAAGCGCCTGAAGTTCACCATCACTGGTCGCAATTCGACTTGTTGGACCGCCCTATTGTCTAGGTTTGCATCGTTAGGATGACCCAAGGGAGCTCTTCTGACGACACGCGACAATGGGATGACGGGATGGTTGGATTTTTTTCCCGTCATGTTCTTGTGTTAATTTTCGTCAACCATGATGGCGGAAAAATGCCCGCCAAGCCCTGCGGATGATCTGCCGTCAGGCATGATGCCCCCGCCGGCGTTCCGCCGGCCGTCGCCGGGGAACCGGACGCCGTCGTTTCCTCGGTGCGGGACGCGAGAAAGACCGGCTTAATCGGTCAAGCCAGCCTGAGCGGTTATTGTAGCCGGCACCGCCAAACGGATGGTCGAGATCCGGGATCAGCGCCAAAGCCTGGAAGCCGACCAGGGCTTCGAGCTGCTTGGGGCCATAGATCCGATCATCCATGAAATCAAACAGGAAGATCAGGCCGAGGACCAGAACCACGCCGGCACCGAATCCGGCCGCCACGATCAATGGTCGATTCGGGCTGGAGGGATATTGGGGAACCAAGGGCGGCTCGAGCAGGGTAAAGCGCTCGCCCTTGCTCGATTTCTCCAGAACATTCGCCTGTTCAGCCACAAGCTGCTTCTGCTTGGTTTCGTCATATTGCAGCTTGGCGTTCTGGTAGTCCCGCTCCAGCTGCAGATATTGCTGGTCGAGCTGCGGGGCCTCCATCGCCCGCGCCTCAAGCTCCCGGAGCTTTGCTTGGAGCGCCGAGCGTTCGTTCTCAAACCGGAGGCGTTCCGCACCAAGGGTTTGAATCTGCGCTTTGACGCGCAACACATTGGGATCGGCAACCTCCGGCGAAGCAATCGTGCTGGGACTGGTCGCAGCAGCCTGCAAACCATCGACAAGAGCTTTCAAGCGCAGCACTTCCGGGTGGTCACTCGTATAGATCTGCCGTGCACGATCATATTCAGCAACGATCTGCGCCGGGCTTTGGGTCGTCGTGGTTTCCCCGTCCACCGGCAGCGCGCTGATTTCCAGTTCCCGCTGCAGGATCAACTCCCGGTCATCGACGCTGGAAATCTGATTGTCGATCCCCCGGATCTGATCCTCGGTCCGGCTGATCAAATCCAGCAGAATGCTGCCCTGCCCGATCGCAAAGCCAGGATTGCGCAGTTTGAAATCCGTGACCTCGTTCTCCAGCTCGGTCACCCGCTGGGCCAGACGGTCCGCTTCGGATGCAAGAAAGGAGGCAACCTCGGAGGATTGATTGCGCCGGTCGATGGCATTGCGCTGCAGATAGAGCCGGGCCAGCTCCCGCGTCACCTGCTGGGCTTCGCGCGCGTCCTTGCTGGTGAAGGACAGGTTGAAGGAAATGAGTGCCGACATGGGCCGACCATTGGCCGGATTGATGATCTTGGAGGTCTGCTTTTCCAACCGGATCTTTGTGCGCATCTTCTCAACCGCAAGCACGATGGGCTGGGTCGCTCGCATTTCCGGGTACAGATTATAGTTCTTGATCACCTCGGCCAGGTTACGCACCGTCATGATCCGCTGGTGAATCACTTCAAGCCGCCGCTCTGCGATCGATCGGATGGTAGTGCCGATCAGGTCTGGCGGAATTTCGGCATCTTCGATGATGACAGTCGCTGTGGAGGTGTACATGTTCGGCAACACCATGGACACAACGCCGGCCAGGACTGTCGTGCACAAGGTAACCGCCAGGATGATGAGCTTCCGGCGCCAAAACAGTCCAATATAGTGATCAAGGCTCTTGCCGGACCCGACCGACAGCGTCTCTTCATAGTCCAAAGTCAGATCCTCCGAATATCAGAGCCCCGTTTCCCCATTGACTCGCACTTGGAGAAATACCGCATTTGATGTTGCGAGGGGAAGCGAGTCCGTGTTTTCCCGGCGATGCTCGTATTGCGCAACCAGCCCGACCCGTTCAAGGGGCGACCAGGTCACCCGCGGGGTGAACGTGATGAACGTCCGGTCATCAATGTTCGAAGACAGCGCGGTTTCGCGGAGCTGAAAGCTCAAGGGAGCGGCGATACTCAGATCACGGCGGAATTGTCGATTGTATTGCAGTCTCACCGCGCTGTTGGTGAAGACCTGTCCCAAAGAACTCGGTTGAACCGAACGGCTGGCATTGACCTGCACTTCCCCGCGCTCGCCGGTCCGGATGAGACTGCCTGCATTGATGAAAAACCCAACTCTTGTGCTGGCCGGTATGGCCCCGACCGCTTCACGGTCAATGAATTGGGGGCCGGCTTCAAGGGACGCGCTGAATCGCTGACTGAATTGGCGTGCCCATTGCGCCAACAGACTGATCGTCTTGGTGTCCGATGTCAGCGCGCCGTCTGGTGAGAAGACGGAATACTGAACGGTGCCCGAGACTGAATCGCGAGACGACATGATCCGCGAGACCGTCGTGCCGACAGTGGTGGTGGTGAAGTCGTTGAGTTCCTCGGAGTCGACCTCACGCCTTGAAGACGAGACAAAGGCCCGAACCGTGAGCCGTGATGAGATCCGGCGGGAGAACGATCCGCCGCCACCGAAACTCAAGAAGCGGTTGTCATTCAAGACCACGCCCGTATCCGTGACGAGCCCCCGACGGGTGGTCGTGTTGGCCAGGTTGGAAAACACATTCACGGTGCTCAGCCCGCGGAAGTAATTGAGCTGCAGGCCTGCGAACTGGTCGAAAGACTCAAGGTCAGCGCCGCCATCATCGTCAAAAACGATAACTTCATTATAAGAGACCCGCGCCGTGGACTGCACGCTGAGCTGACGGGTGCGATAGCTCAGCGTCACCGACGGCTCAACGTCATATTCGAACGCGTCCGTGTCGCCGTCAGCCTGATTCGGACTCAGGAGCTGGGGGTTGCTGTCATAGCCCAGGCGCAGCCGCGTGGTTCCGCGCAGCCGCAGACCGGCTGGCGCGCCGCCCCCGACAGGCACCCGCGCCCTTTGCCGTGCGTCGAAGCTGTCAAGCGACCCGAGTTCGACCGAATCGAACTGCTCGAAAAAATCGCTGAGATTGACGTCGTTGGGCTGCGGGATCGCGGAGTCCAGGGTTTGAGGAACACCGCCTGAGCCATCGGGCTCAATGCCCAGACTTTCGAAGGGCTGCAACAACTGGTCCGGCGAAACCGTTTGCGGCTCCACCGTTCCATTCGGGCTTTCACTCGGCTCTTGCTGTGCCTGTGCGCCCTCTATGCTCACCACCAGCAGGAGCAAAAGGAGGAGCGAGCACAAGGGTCGAGGCCTGAAAGGCCATACCGCCGGAACCGTCCAGGGCATGACCGTGAAACGTGACATTGAAAGGGACATGGGTGCGATCAGGGCACAAGGACCGTATCGCCCGTCATCAGCCGAATATTGGATGACAGGTCCCGGCCGCGCTGAACCGCAGCATAGTCAAAAGCCAATGTCGTCTGCTGTCCGCTTGGCAAACGCCGCAGAACCCGGATCGCACTTTTGTTGGCGAACTCGGTCAGGCCGCCAGCCATACTGAGCGCCTGGATCACATCGACGGGCTGGGTGATCACAAACATGCCAGGCGAGCGGACTTCTCCGATGACGTAAATTCGGTTGCCGCCCGTGCTTTGCACCACAACGGTGACATAGGGGCTCTCGCGATTGACATAGAAGCGGGCCAGGCGCTGTCCCAACGTCTGTTCCACCTGGGCGGGGGTCAGACCGGCGACCTTTACGGTTCCAGCGAGGGGATAGGTGATGGCGCCGTCCGGCAGAACCACGACTTCCCGAAGCGTATCAGGCTCTTTCCAGACAGAGATCTGGAGCATGTCGCCGGGATTAATCTCGTAATTGGCATTGATGGCCGGCGACTTTGCCCCCTGTTGGGCCAGGGCCACGCCTGCAAGCGAGACCAAAAGAGCCAAGCAGATGACGGCATCCCGAGTGAAAGAAAGCAGACCGCCACCGAATTTTTGAGAGAACCCAAGTGTCTGGGAAACCATGGTGAGACTCGCCTTTACCTGATTGTGGCCGACCGACCCGCTGCCAAGCTCCGCGCCCCATGCGGAGCGTACACGGCGCCGTTGAGCGCCATGCATGGCTCGCGCCTATCGTTGCCCCGCGCCTCCCATTGCCTTGCGCGTCGTCCTACGCTGTCCGCGAGAGCTGTTCAAGGCCACCTTTATGGGCAGACGAGCCGGCGGCCCCGGAGCAGCGTGGCTGCCCTTGTTCGGATGGGCCCTTTGGGGCATATCTGAGCGGGCTAAAACAAGGCAAACCAACCGGGTTGGGCCAACCCGGATTGGCCCAACCCGGATTGGCACAGAATGGCCGCAAGGCTGTGGCGTCCTCATCACCGTTCAAGGCTGATGCAGGGCCTATGTGCCATTTAACCCATTGCACAGACTCCCCTCTCAGGGTGCGCCCGAAACTATTAAGGGCAGCGAAACAGGTAAAGTCGCCCGTCAAACCTGAGGACCACTGACATGAGTGAGCGCAACACAAGGCGTGGCATTGTCCTGGCGGGTGGATCCGGAACCCGGCTCTATCCACTGACCAAAGCCGCCAGCAAGCAGCTCATGCCGGTCTACGACAAACCCATGATCTATTATCCGCTGTCCGCGCTTATGCTTGCGGGCATCCGCGACATTCTTGTCATCACGACGCCGGAGGATCAGCCCGCCTTCACGCGCCTGCTCGGCGATGGGTCGGACTGGGGCATCTCGCTCTCCTATGCCGTGCAGCCAAGCCCCGATGGCCTGGCCCAGGCCTTCATCATTGGCGAAGCCTTTCTGGACGGCAGCCCAAGCGCCCTTGTCCTTGGTGACAACATTTTTTACGGCCACGGCCTGCCTGAACTCCTTCAGGACGCCAATAATCGCAGCGAAGGCGCGACAGTATTCGGTTATTTCGTGAAGGACCCGGAGCGCTACGGCGTCGTCTCCTTCGATTCGACCGGCAAGGCGGAGTCCATCGAAGAAAAGCCTAATCTGCCCCGCTCGAACTATGCCGTGACCGGACTGTATTTCTACGACGAGGCCGTCATCGACTACGCCAAGGCAATAAAACCATCCGCCCGCGGCGAACTCGAAATCACGGATGTGAACAAGCTCTATCTTGAGGCCGGCACGCTCCATGTGGAAAAGATGGGCCGTGGCTTTGCCTGGCTCGACACGGGCACCCACAGCTCGCTGCTTGAGGCTGCTAAATTTGTTGAGATCATCGAAGGGCGCCAGGGCCAGAAGATCTGCTGCCCCGAAGAGATTGCCTGGCGTTTGGGGTATATCACATCGAACGATCTGGAGCGGGTCGCGGCGCCATTGCGCAAAAGCGGTTATGGAACCTATCTCATGGGCCTGCTCGCCGGGGAAAACTCTCGCCATACTGACCCGGGTTAGCGCAAAGCCGGCCCATCCAATCCTTGATCTGCCCACCGCCTGGAAAGGTCCCAGCCATGAAACGCACAGAGACGGCCCTGCCGGGCGTCGTGCTCCTTGAACCGAAAGTCTTCGGAGATGACCGGGGATTCTTCTTCGAGGCGTGGAATTCAAAGACCTTCAAGGACATGGACCTCGACCGCACATTCGTTCAGGAAAACCATAGCAAATCCGCCCGCGGTGTCCTGCGCGGCCTGCATTACCAGATTGAGCAGGCCCAGGGAAAGCTTGTGCGGGTTGTCGCTGGGCGCCTTTATGATGTGGCGGTCGATATTCGCAAAAGCTCGCCAACCCTTGGCCAATGGGTGGGATACGAATTGTCCGCCGAGAACAAGCGCATGTTATGGATTCCAGAAGGCTTTGCCCACGGCTTCCTGAGCCTGCAGGACGGCACGGAGCTGATCTATAAGTGTACGGACCATTATGCACCGGAACATGAACGCTCCATCCTCTGGAACGACCGGGATATCGGCATTGACTGGCCCATGGAAGGGATCGAGGCGCCGGTCCTCTCCGCAAAGGACGAAGCCGGCAAGAGTTTCCGCGACGCGGACCTGTTCACGTGATGGACCGGACCATGAAAATTCTCATCACCGGTGCGGCGGGCCAGCTTGGACAAGCTCTTCAGCACACGGCGGATCCAAAGGCCACGTTGATTGCGGTTACCCGCGCTGACCTCGACATCACGGATCAGGCCCGTGTGAATGGCTTTCTGGACGACACAAAGCCCGCCGCGATCATCAATGCCGCCGCCTACACGGCCGTCGATCAGGCCGAGCGCGAGAAGGATCTCGCCTTCGCCATCAATGGGGCGGCGGTGGGCCATCTGGCCTCTGGCGCGGCCCGTCTCGGCGCACACTTTGTCCATGTCTCAACGGATTTCGTGTTCGACGGCACGGCCTCCCAGCCCTATCGCCCGGCCGATGAACCAAATCCCCTCAGTGTGTATGGCGCGAGCAAGCGAGCCGGGGAAGAAGCGGCCCTCGCCGCCACCAAGGATGCCCTCATTGTCCGCACGGCCTGGGTCTATGCGGCCCAGGGACGCAATTTCGTCCGCACCATGCTGCGCCTGATGGCCGAGAAGGACAGTCTGCGAATTGTGGCGGATCAGATCGGGGCGCCCACGGCCGCCCCATCCCTCGCCCGCGCTCTTTGGGGCCTGCTGGATGCGGGCGCAACCGGCCTCTATCACCACACGGACAGTGGCGTTGCAAGCTGGTATGATTTCGCTGTGGCGATTCAGGAAGAAGCGCTGGCCTCTGGCCTTCTCGAAAAGGCAATCCCCGTATACCCCATTCCGGCAACGGACTATCCAACGCCAGCAACACGGCCGGGGTTCAGTGTGCTCGACACGGGCGCCACCCGGGCGCTGCTGGGCAAGCCCGCGCCCCATTGGCGGGTCAATCTGCGCGATGTGATGAAGGAGATCGCAGCCCATGGCTAATCTGCTGATCACCGGCGGTGCCGGCTTTATCGGTGCCAATTTCGTCCGGTTCTGGCAGGCCCGTCACGCTGAGGGCGCCATGGTCGTGCTCGACGCCCTGACCTATGCCGGCAATCGGGCCAATCTTGATGGCCTTGATGGCGTGACCTTCGTCCAGGGAGACATTCGGGATTTTGACCTCGTCAAGGATCTGATCGTCCGCCACCGGATCGACACGCTGGTGCATTTTGCGGCCGAAACCCATGTTGACCGTTCGATCCACGGGCCTGACGATTTCATCAACACCAATGTGATCGGTACGCATACTCTGTTAAAAGTCGCAAAAGCGGTTTGGCTCGATGAAGGCACCGGCACACCGCACCGCTTTCACCATGTCTCGACGGATGAAGTCTATGGCTCCCTGCGGGCCCATGATCCGGCCTTCAGCGAAACGACGCCTTATGCGCCGAATTCACCCTATTCGGCCAGCAAGGCGGGATCGGACCATCTGGTGCGAGCCTATCACCACACCTATGGTCTGCACACGACCACCAGCAACTGTTCGAACAATTACGGGCCCTATCAGTTCCCTGAGAAACTGATTCCCCTGTTCATTCTGAATGGGCTCACCGGCAAGAGCCTGCCCATTTATGGGGACGGTCAGAATGTGCGCGACTGGCTCCATGTGGATGACCACTGCCTCGGCATCGCTCTTGTGCTGGAAAAAGGCGTGCCCGGCGAAACCTACAATATTGGCGGCGGCGCCGAGATGCCCAATCTGACCATGATTGATGCCATCTGTGCCGGGATCGACCGGGCTTTTGTAGAAACGCCTTCCCTCGCCCAGCGCTTCGCGGACGCGCCGGCCGCAAAGGGCGAGAAGACCAGCAGCCTCAAGACCTTTGTCAAGGACCGTCCGGGCCACGACTTGCGCTATGCCATTGATGACAGCAAGATCTCCCGTGACCTGGGCTACGCCCCCCGCTATTCGGTTGACGACGGATTGATGCAGACGATTACATGGTATCTCAACAATGAGGCGTGGTGGCGCAGCGTGCAGGACGGCAGCTACCGGGAATGGGTCGAACGCAATTACGCCAGCCGCTAAATCATAAGCCACACAAGGGGCAAATGGGGATGAAGGTCGTTGTACTGGGCGCCGGCGCTATGGGAACCGCGGCGGCGGCTGCGAAACTGAGCCGGCGCGCCACATCGCGAAACAGCCTGAGCGTATCCAGGTCCATGACACCGATCCTGCCTCAGAATTTCAGCCTCTCGAACACCCATTCTGGCAGTAGCCGGATGATCAGCATCACGGGCCACCAGCGCCGACCGTAAATAACACGATTGCGCCAACGCACGCCACGATGAATGCGCTTTGCCAAGGTCTGCGGCGTTTCCGTAAGGAAGGGAATTGTATCGAGACCCTCGATCATCCGGGTGGCAACGAAACCTGGCTTAACAGTCATGACCAGTAGACCCGAGGTAGCGTGTTTCTGTCTTAATCCGGACAATATGGCGGTGAACCCGGCCTTGGCGGCGCCATACCAGTAGTTCTTCGCCCTGCCCCGGTCTCCGGCCACGGAGCTTATGCCCACAATGGCCGTTGGCCGATCAAGAGCGGCCAGCCTTTGGGCCGCCGCTTCAAGAAAAAGCGCAGGCCCAAGAAAATTGATGGCCACGCAGTCCTGTGCGACTGCCGCGTCACCCTGCGCGTCCGACTGAATGGGGAGATGGCCCACGGCACAAATCACAACACCCGGCGTCGCAGGCAAACGGTCGAAAAAACTCTGAATATCATGAACGGCACAGGCATCGAAAGGGTGGGCGCTGACGGACACATTGAAGCGCAGGGACAAGTCCCGCATATCCCGCTCCAGGGCATCGCTGTTCCGAGCCGCAAGCATCAACGGGTGCCCAGCCTGCGCAAATTCAGCCCCGATGGCACGAGCGATGTCCGATGTCGCACCGAGAATCAGAACCGAATCCCCTCGATGCGGCGCACCTCCTCCCAAGACGAATGCTCCTTCTTCCACGCTAAGTCAGACCCGCAAAGACACCCTTGCCGATCCAGTCAATAGCATAGAAAAAAGAGGATGGCAGTGCGCCGGATCAGGCCACAAGGCGATCGAGCTGCCGCTTCGCAAAATCTGCCTCGCGCTTTGCATAATCCTTATAGGCCGTCAGCAGGGTTCCACGCTTCTTGCGCACTTCCTGCAAATGCTCTGCAATCAGGCCGGGCGACAGGGGATCCTTGACAATCAAGGCCTCGGACAACACAGGATCATCCCGGAACAGATGACTGGACGGACCCACAAGGCATGGGACACCTTCCTGGAAGCTTTCCAGGGGCAGCATGGGAGAACATTCCGAAAGCGTGACATAGAGCGTGACCGCCGTTGACCGCATCTCATGGCGAAGCTGGCTTTGGGGCAGGACGTGCGACCACAAACGCTTGAAGGGAACCCGCAGCGTGGCAACAATGGTCCGTGCCCGCTCATCCAGACCGGAGCCCTTCAGGGCCATACCCTCAACGGCTTTCACGGCCATGATGGAGGCATAAGGCACTTTGCGATAGCTGGATGAGCCGGACAGCCACAAACCAACACTGTCCTCATTCGGGCTCAGAGTAATTTCGTCCGGGTCACCCCGCAACACATTGGGCACAAAAACACAGTCAAGACCCATGCTCCTGAAAAAGGCATCAAGCCCTTCCTTCACGACGCCAATGCGCCGCACAAGCCCATCCTCCGCGGCCCGGAGCCAAGGCACCAGCAAGGACCAGTCATGGGGCTCGCCCATCTGCAGAAAATTGCTGTGCCAGAGGAGATCAAACCGGGCACCGCGCTCATATTTATGCACCTGCCGGATCAAATCGAGAAAGAATGTGTCACCGCCCGAAACAACGAAATGAGTCGCGCCACTGGCCAGCAAGACACGGGCATATCGGTCGATATCATCCGCTGTCAGATCCTGCGGATGAATGGTTGCATTCTCCGGAACCGGAAGGGCCTGGTCGAACAAATGCCGTGTCGAGGTCGCAACGCCTGTCCAGCGCGGGACATAGAGCGCGACCGGTTTACGCGGATTGAACCCTGAAATAAGGCCGGGATAAGGGCTGACACTGGCGCGTAAGTTCTCTGGCTCTCGGACCCAACGGCGCAGGGGCGTCGGCGCGCTTGATGCTTCCTCGTCTGGCGACCAATCAAACACTTCCGACAGGATCACATCACGGCTCGCCATGCGCGGCGCATAAAGATCGATCTGTACGGTTTGGCCCGCATAAGTCAGCTCAGCAACACCGCTCCACTCATGGGACAGGAAGGCGATCCGGCCCGTCGGCGAAACAGTGACCGAGATTTCTCCGTCCAACCCCTTTGCGCAGTCACGCCAGGTCGTCCCATCAATGGTCAGCGAAGGCACATGGACCCAGTTGCGTCCATCACACAGCGCCCCGAGGCCGCAGGAACGGGCCAGCGGCTCCGGCTCCACATCCAGAACGACGACCTCGTCCCCCTGGCTCCTGGAATTATATTTGCCCGTGACACGGATGGTCAGTCGGCCGCGTGTCGGTGGGCCATTCGGGTCAATGACACTCGCCTCGCTCAGCGTAATGATCTCCGCTCTTGTGAGGTCGCGGAGGGTGCCTGTTGCAAGATCAAGGCGAGACGGACGTGTCTCCGGCGCAAAGAGGTCCACTCGGATCGGATCGGCGCCCTTGCGCGCAATTTCCAGAACTCCGCTCCAGGGATGGCACAAAACGATGCAATCCGGATGGTTGCCTTTCACCGTCAAAGGCTTTCCATCAAGGAGGAGACCGGCCGAAACCTGCCATCCTTCACCGACAAGGACAGGGGAGAGAATGGTCCGGTTACGCCGCAAGCTCGGAGCCGACAGGGAGATACCGTCCGAAGCCGGATCCGGCCGCAACTCCAACAAAATGACATCATCGCCCCGGGAATCCGCATTGCGGTGTCCTGCCGCCTTGAGGGTAAAGGTCTGTCGTCCCATCATGCGATCTTCACCTCATCGAGACCGTCCGTATCAGGTGTGCCTGCGGGAGGCTTACCAATGGCGGCCGGGCGCACCCAACTGGCCATGAAGCCCCTCAGAATCGCCCTCTGCCCGGCGATCACACTTCGCAGCCGGTCATACTCATTTTGATAATTTGTGCACAGACGCTCCATTTCCCGCGCAATATCCCAGGCATTGTCCCAATAGAGGACCTGTCCACCGGCGGGAGCATCAGTCTCATCCATCAGGGTATTGCAGGCCCCAAGAATGGGCAGGAAGCCTGCCGCAATCGCCGCATCAAGATTGGCCGGTGCCTCGGGCTCGGGGAATACGCAAAGCGCAAGCGCCTTTGAAAGCCGTGGGTGGGCAGACAGATCCGCCATGCTTCCATAAAACTGCGGCGTCGTTCGTGGGCCGAATGCACTCCACAGGACTTCCAGCTCCCGGGCATGATGCGGCACCCAAACCCGTGTGACCGGCGTGTTCGACTGTTCAAAGAGCATCCAAGCCGTGATCAGGTGGGCCAGGCTTGGAAGCAGACGGCCATCTCCAAGGATCAGAAGTTCCACGCCCTCCTCTGCCTCCAGATCACTCTCTGGAGGGTCGGGAAGCGGAGTCGGGACGCAACGGGTCCTTGCACCGAAACCGGCAAACAAAGTGAGATAGGCCGATGATGAAGCCAGAACGTCAAGCCGGTCGCCCAAATGGGGCGCCACATGGAGCCACTGGGTCAAACGGTCCATCTCTTCAGCATAGAGACTGCTGGCGGCATCCAGAGGCGCATTGCCATCCAGGATCGACGGATCAAGGACCAGGGATAGTGTCAAAGGCAGGTCGCGCTTCACAAGTGCCTTGGCCAAGACGAGTCCACACGACACGCCGGACGGCACGATCAAACGGTCAACAGCATTCTGCTCCACAAGGAACTGCAGACTGCGACCGGCGGCGGCCGTCAGGTGGCTTTCGCTAGTGATGCCCCATTCTTCGGCACCGATGGTCAGTACACCTTCCGCATTGGTCAAGAGCTGAGCCAGGCGGGCCGTTGGAGCCGGACGCAACGCAAGAGCCCGCGCACGCCCATCAGCACGGGCCAAAAGGGTGCGCAGGAACGGTGCCGTGCCCAACCTTTCGCCGGCATGGGGTTCAAGGTCCGCCTCCGACGTTTCCTTCACCACCGCAGACAGGTCATCAAACCCGATCAGACCGGCACCGGCTTCTGAGCGCTTCAGATCAATGGTGACACTGTCGCCCTTGAAAAAGATATCGATCGCGCCACACAAGGGGCCTGTCTCGCATTCAATGGCCGTGCGCTCATCCGCGAGGAAGGCTGCTTGTCCCTGCTGGGCGGTGCGAAAGGCGCCGCCTTCCGGATCCCCAGACTGTTCCGTACGCTTCCACGACCCGGAAAAGCGGACCGCGGACCAGGGTTCGTGAAAGCCGCCACCATCCCGAAACAATCGGCGCAGGACCACCTCGCCGCCCCCTTGCCCGGCGCGAGCGCGCAGGATGGCGAGGCCGGGATTGATCCGAGTCTGGAGCAGCAAATCGCCGTCACTTTCGTGGACGCTTGGAGGCCGGCGATCCGCGCTTAGGGGCAGTTCAAGACGCTGTATGAGGGACAGGAACCGCGGGCTAAGACGATCACCTTCAACAAGAAGTGCAGTCTCAATGTCAGCATAGGGCGTGACGATGGCCCGCGAAATATCAGCACAGGGTTTTGGAACATCAATCCGAACACGGCCATCTGCACGGCCAGCGAGCAGCAAGGATATGTCCCCGGCGGCGCGTCCGCGATCCAAGACCTCCATGACCTGAAGGCCTGCAGGCAGACGGATCATGACCCGCGCGCCCATGGGCTCCATAAGCGCCAAATCGGTGAGCAGGGATGATCCCTGCACGCCGAGACGCCCATCCTGCACCGTCCAACCGCCGACAGCCCCAACGCCAGGTCGCGCCGCCAGCGTCGCGGCCGCTTCTTCAAACCAGTCAAGGCAAACCAGATCACCCGCCCGCACAACAAGGAGGGCATCGCCAGCCGCCTGCAAGAGCCCATCCCCGGGCGCAACCGGGCGTCCATCGGCCATGAAGACATCCCAGCGCCGCCCGCCGAAAACCGCATGCGCCGTATGGGGTGCGGCGCAGGCCGGTCCGCTGCAAGGCCGCAGGCAATGAATTGTGGCAGCAAGGGTGCCAAGGTCCTTTGCCGTGCGGGCAACAGCCTCATCAGCCGTCCCCGTTCCGGCTATGATCAATATAGAGACCTTAGGGGATTTCGATTCCTCCTGGTTCATGGCCAGAGAAAAAAATGTCCGGTCCCTCAGATGATCCGCATAAAAATTGCGGCGGTACCGCGGTCCATTGCGGCCCTGGCTTGTGGACAAATGCTGACGCAGGCGCGGGTCCGCCCCAAGACGGATCATGGCCCGGGCGAGGTCTGCCGCAGTGCCGTCAAAGAACACAGCATTCTCGTCCGCCTTGAAATGATCCCGGAAGGCCGGACTGGCTCGCAAGATCAGCGGCACACCAGACAGATGCAGCTCATGGGCCGCATAGCAATAGGATTCCATGCGATTGGCAAAACAGGCAAAGGCGGCATTCGCAATGTCACCGGCCAGATCCGCATGGGACCGCCCACCGAGAATATGAAAACGATCCTTATGCCGATCGGGGACCAAATCCGCCATGGCCTTGCTGTCAAAGGGGCCGGCGACAGGCTCTTCGGGACCAATTATCAAGAAACGTCCCGCCCATTGAGCAAAGGCCTCGTCCTGGAGGGCCAGAACGCTAGCCGCCAGGAAGGTGTCGAGGCCCTTGAACCGGGACTGGCGGCCGTAGAAAATAATATCCTGACCCTGACCATCACAGGTCGCTTGCATCACCGCGCGGGTCACCGGCGGCGAAGACAGCACCCGTCGCCCATCCAGAAGCCGGCCATACAGGGGGCGGATCTCCTCGGCGAAATAGGCGGGACCCGGCGTCAGAATCAAGTCGGCGGCAGCGAGCTGGGCACGCTCCATCGCATAGTGGTAGGCCCGCTCCGGCGCCGGTGCGTGCCGGGTCCTGCCGTCGATAAGCTCCACCGTGTTGTGAAGGCGCACGATCAGTTTTGTGTTCCGGGCCCGGGCCAGACCGGCGACATAGTAGGCAGGCCCGCAATAGTCATAGAATTCGAGAATATCGAGCGGCATCTGTTGCAGCAGAATATCCACGGCCGCCGCGATACGGGCGGCCCGGCGGTGCTCCTTATCCGGAAAAACCGATGGCAGCGCAAAGGACTCCGCAGCCAGCGTATCGACATCGAAGATGTGCAGACGATCCGGATGGGGAAAAGACAGGCTGTCTGTCGTTGTAAGACGTCGGAATTGCTCCGGCATAAGATCAAGCAGCAAGACGACCGTGTAGCCGTCCTCAAGCAGACGGCAGACCGTATGGTAAAGGAGAATGCCGGCGCCGCCTGGGGTCGCGGGATAGATCTCCAGACCAACAAAGCCGATCGTCTTGCCCGCGGAGGACGTCGAGGAAGCACTCATTGCATCGACACCTTGCCAAGTGATCTTGCGGGAAGATCAATGAGACCGGCCCCTCGACCCTGCCAGGCCGGAGGGATCGGTCACAACCAGGTCCCGCAAATCTATGACAGAGGTTAACCGCGATCCGAGTTTCCAAATGGTTGATGCCATTGGCTCTTAGCGCCGGCGCAAGCGGGCGATGAAGGTCTCTCCATCCTCATCCCCTTTCCACTGATTGCAGCGATAACAGGCCGCGACCAGATTGTCCGGATCATGAGTGCCGCCACGGGACAGGGGCAGTACGTGATCCAGCGTGGCCATGCGATTGCCCCGGTCAAGCGTCATGGGGCGTCCGCAATAATGGCAGCACCCGTCCTGGCGGGCGCAGAGGCGAAGGAGGAGGGCTCGGCGACGCATCGCAACGCTCACGCCATCAGGCTGCGGAGCATGAACCAGTAAAGGCCCAGGCCCAGAAGAGACGCAACGCTAACCTCGCGGGCCCAACGGATGACGACAGGCGGCCAGACCCATGACAAAGCGACAAGCCCCAAGACCACCGCCGCAACAGCGATCTGCCCCGCCTCGACCCCGATATTGAAGCCGATAACCGCGCCGAGCATGGCACCCGGTTCAAGGCCAAGATCCTGGAGTCCCCCGGCAAAGCCCGCACCATGAGCCAGTCCGAATAGGGCGGCAAAGCCGGCCATCTCGCGTCCCGGAGCGGTTTCGCCAAAGGCGGCTCGCTTGGCCATGGCGGCGAGAAATATGGCGAGCCCCACAAGAACGGTGTTGGCCGGCCCGTCGGCCATTCCGGCCAGCCCCAAACCGGCCCAGAGCGCCGCGGCGCTCGCGAGACCACGGAAAATCAGCTTTCGCTGCGGCACGGACATGTCGGCGGCTTCAAGGGCCGCATAGGCGATGGAGAAGCCGATCAGCGCCTCAATGCCTGCGCCCATGGGCCTGACAATCTCGAACGCCACAAGGCCCAAGGTGATGGAATGACCGAGGGTAAATCCTGTCAGGGTGAGGACGACGGATCGAAAGCCGGTGCACAAGAGCAAGAGCGCCGCGATGAATGCCAGATGATCGGGCCCACTGAGGACATGGCTGAAGCCCGACTGGACAAAGCCGGCCCATGGGGGTGGCCCCGTCTCTTCCGCCGACGGATCGAAGACACGCCGAGCGCCCGAGAGCAATGTCTCCACTGATCCATCCGGTCCATCCACGCGGATCATGTGGCGGTGCTGGGCGGACAGGGCAAAGAAACTGTCGATGTAAAAGCGCAGATCCGTGTGCCCACCCTTTTCGGCACAGGTGACGGATAGACGCATGCGGAGCATGCCCGTTGCCGCGCGCAAGGGCTGCGGCGATGCACTGACGCAGGGCGTGCCATTTCGGCTCACGCTGATCGTGGCGGCCAGATGGGCGCCGAGGCGCTCTTCGAGCGTTCCGTTTCCACCAAGACCATAAAGAAGGGTGGCCCTTCGACGATCGACTGCGAAAGTGCCTTGGAGGCTGTCCGGCCCAGTGATGGTCCAAATGGACGCCGATTCGCTGCGGCCATGGGCCCTCACCGGATCGGCAGCCAAAGCAGTGAGCCCAAGCACGGCGAGCGCAAGAGCCATCAGGGCGCGGATAAGGTCCATGGATCCCGGCATCCGCCCGGCGATCATGGTGCCAGCCCTTCCATCACCCGAATGTCAGCGCCCTGTCGCAGTTCGGCGATCAAATCACGCAACCGGGCCTCATCGCGCCGACGCTGCCATTCCGCCTCCACCGTGCTGCGCACACTGGCAAACTCCGGCCGCCCTGGATCCTGCCGCTCACGGATCCAAAGGAAATGGAACCCACCACCGGTCTCAAGGGGCCCGGCCACAGCGCCGCTTGGCAGGTGAGTGGCCATCTGCGCAAGGGATCGCCCCAGATAGTCGGCCAGCTTGTCCTCATCAAGCGGATGATCCGGCAGGCGGCTGTCGAATTCACCCCCATGGGCCTTGGCAGCCTTGGAGAAGAGCATTTCGGGGTCGATGTCCTCGCCGCTTGTCCGCTTTATGATATCGGCAAGGCGTTTGGCGGCTGCCGCGTCTTTTGCGAAGACATGTTGGACGCGCATCAGCGGGCGCGGTGAGAGCAGACCTGGCGTGTCTCGGTAGAAAGCCTCCAGCTCAGCCTCCGTTGGCGGATCATCACGGCCTGCGCCTTGGACCGAGCGCATGGCCGCGGCAATCGCGGCCTTGCGCAGATCGGCATCGTAACGCACCAGATCAAGATCGATCGCGCGGTTGAGCAGGAGTTCTTCCGCAATCAGCGTATCGAGAATGCGAACCCGGTCTGCCGCGCTGAGGGCGGAGCGGCGGTCTGCGGCCACGGCGCCCAGGGCCCGTTCATAGTCAAGCCGGGAGATGGGGTGACCATCCACGAATGCCGCCGGCCCTCCGTCCACGCCGTTTCCGCGGCCGGGAAACGATCTCCCATCGGGCACGGGCGCCCCGAGGGCAGACCAGAGGGCCAGCGCCAGCCCGCCCATCGCCGCGATGAGATAGAGGCTGTCTTTCGTCACTGTCCGCGGAAGGGACACGGTCAAGAATCGCCCCCGTCGTCCCCTTCCTTCTCGCCCGCCGGGAAGGAGACCTCCTCCAGAGGGGCGGCTCCGTCCGTGCCCGTCTCATCCACCGGTTCGGGGGGCGGTGCCGGTGCCGCTTCATGGTTGACATAGATCGGCGACGACCAGGCCCGATGTTCGGACGGCGCCAGGCAGTTGTCGTTCCCATCGGTCCGATAGTCACCGAAGCAGGGATTGACCTTTATGCAAGTGCCATTCTCATCATACTGACAGCGCAGACTGTCTCCATTGATCGTGGGCGTGGGCTCCTGGATCGCCCGGGCGTAATAGACGGTATTGTAGCCGGCCTTGCCGAACTCCAGATCTTCAAAGGAGAACTCGCAACCCGTGCCATCGGCGGGGCATGAATGGGTGATGAAGGGATCATCGATCAAGGCCCCCACATCCTCGCCGCTCGTCTTCTGGCGCCGAATTCGGACGATTTCAATCCGAGTGATGGCATGGCGCTCATCACCCGGATTATAGCACTCGCCGCCACACAGCCGGTCCAAGTGATCCTGGCTCAGGCCGCGGCGGCCCGTGTCGGGACAGCCGGGCTGTTGCTTGAAAGCGCCCAAGGCGCGCACGGTGAAAGCCGGCGCAGCCCAGTCCGACACCACGCTTCCCATGGGCGCACTGCCACCGTCCGCATCCAGCTTATCGAACCACAACAGGATCCGCGGGCCCGAGGTCGCATAGGTTTCCCGCCGCTGAAGGGCGTCCCAGATTGCATCCCGGGTCCGGTTCTGGGCATGGACGGCGGCCAAACCGCCGCTGAGCCAGAAGGAGGATTGACGTTCCGATTCAAGAAGTTGGAAGCCGGCAATGCGGGTCAGCTCCGCCTGGGTCAGGGGATGGGACACAGCATCCGCCTCACCCAAGTCGGCAACGGTCTGGCGCAGCCAAACTTCATTCACTGGTCCACCGGCTTCGGTGTTCAGCTTGCGTTGGTCTTCTTTGAAGCCCGTGCCTGGACGCGCCCGGTGATTGTCCGATGACGCAATGAAGCCCCAGGTGAAATTGGTCGGATCCGCCCCATCCTCGCCATCAAAATTGGAAAGGGCGAGACCATATTGAACGGAATTGCCTGGGCGGTAATTGAATGCCGCCTGGAAGCAGTCCTGACACTGCCCCGCATTCAGCCACTCACCGGGTGCCTCGCCGTGGATCGCGATATGACCGGCAACGCCCATATTCGCATGGTCACGCCGCGCGGCGGCAGCCCGGTCATCACATTCGCTTTCGGACTCCCCCGCATCAAGGCACCGGGCACGGATGATTTCGCCAGCCCGCCAGCAGCTTGGCAGGTAGTCCTCTGTTGGGGCGCGGCAGGTCGCCGTCTGGGTCTCCACGTCATAGTCGACGCCGCGCCAGGGACGATACTCCTCAGAATTTCCATGTCCGGAATAAATCTCGACCATGGGAAAACTGTCCGGCCGCATGTCAGCCGCAAGCTGCTTGTCCAAGGTCGTCGCTGGCGGAGTGTAATAGCCCCAGGTCGTCCCATGGGGAATGATCAGCGGCTCAAGGCCTTGCGCCTCCAAACGGTCCACAAGATCTCCCGGCGTCGCAGCCGTCTCATAGCAGGTGGCAGGCAGCTCATCGGAGGGCATATCGGCGGGACAGGTCTCCACGTCCTGCACTTCTGCCAGGAAGAGATTGAAGTCGAGGTAATCCGTCACGTTCAGCGGATCGAGCAGTGCAACGGTAAGCGGAAAGCCCGTGGCGTTGGTGCGCAAGGCCAAGGTTGCCGGTCCTGCCGCAGCAATGGGACGGGTGGAGAGCTTGTCCTCTTCCAGATCCTTGAAGATCACGTTTTTGTGGCCGTAATGCTCCTCGGGCACGCGGCCCACTTGGGTCCACTCAAATCCGATAAAGGGCACGAGATCTGGATTGTCCGGATCATCCGACAGCGCTGCGCATTGGCGCACGGAGCGTTTCACCTCCGACCAGCGTTTGGGCGTCAGCGCCTCCGCATGGTCCGTGGACGCAAAAAAATCAATGCTGGAACAATAACGGGCATAATCACAAGCTTCCGCGAGCGGATGAATTCCCTCCCCGCCATTTAGGGGCATCGCCCAATTGAAGGCATCCGTCGAGAATGTGGTGTGCATGTGCAGATCGCCGAACAGGACCACCCGGTCCCGCGCTGCGCCGAGTGCATCCCGGGCCTCGGTCTGCGCCGTCTGACGGGCCAGAATGAGGTCCTGTGGCACCGCCGGGGCGGCGACCTCTCCGGCCCCGCGGGATGTCGCGAACCAGTGATGCTCGGCGCCGAAGACCAAAAATCCGATGCCGGCGCCAATCAGCAGCAGAGCGAACAAAAAATATCGCATCGCCTTACCCTTTCCGCGCGACCAAACACAGCCGCTCACCGCCCAACTTTAGGCCTGTCCAAGGGGTAAGTGCAATGATTGCCCCGTCGTAAACGGGATATGGCTCCTTCAAAAGAGCTCGATGGATCCACCGTCGTCATCCGCGTTCCCAGGGTCAGGATCCTGGGCCTCCCCGAGCAACAGTCCGGCCAATCGGGCCCGCATATCGCCCAAGGTCACACTGTTCACGACCTCCGCCAGAATGATCTCAGGTGCCGCATCCCCGTCCGCGGCCACCTCGCCCTGGGCCATGGCTTCCAGGTGCTCTGCCACAAGGCCAAGGGCATGGCGGACATTGTCGAGGCGTTGCTTGGCCGTGTCCTGGAATTGAATGGCCTTGGTCACTTGGGGAACGCATTGATTGACCTTGCCTGACAAGGCGACCGAGCGCTCCAAGGCGTCCGACAACGCCTTGTGACCCGAAACCATATTGGACGTGATGCGCTGCAATTCCTCATTCAGACGATGGATATGCGCCGCAGTGAGAGAGGGTCGCTCAGCGGTTTCGTTTTCCATCAATTCGGGAAAGACAGCACCGATGGAAGCAAGGCGTTGGGCGATCAGGTCCCCCACCCGCGAGACGGTGATGGCCAGCTCATCAATCTCCTGGGCCAGCTCGCGCCACCGTGCACCCGCCCCGTCTCCCGACGATCCATTCAACTCGCGCAGATGGCCGACCATGTCCCGCAGGACAGAGCATACCAGGGCGCTCTGTTCAGAGACGATCGTGATACTGTCGACCATGCTGTTGAGACCGGACATGAGCTGGTCTGACCACGCCTGCGCCGTCTTTCCGCCAGACGCGGACGTCTCAAGCCCCGTTGCAAGCGCCTTCAGCTCCTCAGCCTGGTGCATGGCCTGTTCGGCCAGTCCGCGAAACTGGGCCGAGACGTCAATCATGCCCTCTTCGATGCCGCTTGATGCCCGATCAAGCTCGGCACACAAGGCCCGGATGGCCAAGGCGGCCACGCCCGCACGCTGGGCCAGGGTCCCTGGGGCTGTTGACCCGTCGCGAGCCCCATCGGCCCCATGCTGAATTTCGTCCTGGTGCAGCGGCTGCGAGGCCCCCGAACCGGTGCATTGCCCTGCTGAAACCATGCCTATGGCATCCCCGCGCTCTCACTTCACCTAAGCCCCACACTGGCCCGAAAACATGGAAACATGCTGAACGGGCCGCGCACTCACGACCCGGTCCGGGCAATCTTGGACGGCCGGCAGGCCTCCAGCATCGCCGACACGATCCGCTCCTCGGGCAGTTCCTCGACCACGGCCCCAAGCTCATTGGCAGCCCTCGGCATGCCGTAGACCACACACGTCCCCCGGTCCTGACCCAGGGTCATGGCGCCGGCCTGACGCATCGCCAGCAGGCCTTCCGCGCCGTCCCGCCCCATCCCTGTCAGGATAACGCCAACCGCATTGGCCCCGGCGGACTTCGCGACCGACCGGAACAGCACATCGACGGATGGTTTGTGTCCACTGATCGGGGGGCCATCGCTCAGTCGGCAGACATAATGAGCGCCGCTGCGCGTCAGCTCCAGATGCCGGTCACCGGGTGCAAGATAGGCATGCCCGGGAAGCGCGCGCATTGTGCTGCCCACCTCACACACCGCAATGCGGCCGGCCTGGTCCAGTCGCCGGGCAAAGCTCTTCGTGAAATGGGCCGGCATATGCTGGGTGATCAACATGGCCGGGGCATTCGCCGGAAGTGTGGCCACGAGCCGCATGAGGGTCTCGACCCCGCCCGTCGAGGCCCCGATGGCGATAAGTTTCTCCGTTGACGGAAAAGGCGCGACGCTTCCCGTGGGCATGCTATCCTGGCGCCGCGCCCGGACCTGCGCCTTGGCCGACAGCTTCACTTTCGTGCGCAGTTGATCCGCCTGGGCCTCCATCCCGCTGACCTGATCCGCAACGGGTTTTGCAACCACATCGACGGCACCGATCTCAAGAGCGGTGAGCGTGACTTCTGCGCCCGCCTGGGTCAGCGACGAAACCATCACCACCGGCATGGGCCGCAGCGTCATGATCTTGCGCAGGAAGTCGATCCCATCCATGCGCGGCATTTCCACATCAAGGGTCAGCACATCCGGATTGAGAGCCTTGATCTTCTCGCGTGCCGCAAAAGGATCACTTGCAGTTCCCACCACCGTGATCTCAGGGTCCGCAGACAGAATTTCAGTGAGAAGCTGACGCATGACAGCAGAATCATCAACGATCAAGACACGGACAGCCATGAAATCCTCACGGTTGGCATGAAAGGGACAGCAGGCGGCTTACCCAAAGAGCTCGACGTCTCCGGTTGGCGCCTCATCCACAAGTTGGGAGCGATAGGTCTTCTCGGCCTTCACCAGATCGGTCTCGACCGTTTCCATCACGAATTTGCGGCGCGCGCGGCCCGAGACCGGATGGAAATGGATCCGCCGGGCATGGGGGCCACCAAGATCCTCGCCTTGGATCTCCAGCCCTTCTTTGCCCAGGAAACGGCGCACGAAATCTGAATTCTGACTGCCGATGAGAGCATGGGATGATTGAAGGACAGCTCCGCCGAAGACTTTGATTTCCAGGCGCTCACGGGGGCACCCGGTACGGACAATCTCGTTGATCAGCCGTTCCATGGCAAAGGTCCCATAGCGCAGCGATGCGTCCGCACCCGACCAGCCCTGGCCCTTTTCCTCCGGCAACATGAAGTGGTTGAGGCCCCCAAAACCGGTCTTTGAGTCCCGGATGCAGGCGGCAACGCATGAGCCCAGCACAGTGGCGATGATCTCGTTTTCGTCCGCCGTCACATAATACTCACCCGGAAGGACCTTGACGATCCACCTTCCTTCCTCGGAGTCAAAGAAGCGATGGGTTGCGGTGCCTCGTCCACCCAAAAGATGTTTGGAATCACGGGGGCCTTTGCGGCTGGCCTGCGCTGCACTCATGACGTTTTCCTGTATATGGTCCGCCCGAGGGGTTGCAGACCGAACAGGCTCGTATCGAGATGCTCAGCATGCCCAATATAAAGATGGCCGCCCGGTGCAAGCATGCCAGCAAAGCGCCTGGCAAGTGCCTGCTTGGTTTCGCCATCAAAATAGATCATGACGTTCCGGCAGAAGATGGCGTCAAAGGGGCCACTCATCGGCCAGGTTTCTAGCAAGTTGAGCCGCTTGAACGTGACAAGCCTCCGGGCCGCCGGTGACACGGAAACAGCGCCAGAGGCACCCGGAATGACGAAACCGCGGAATGCCTCGGGGATCGTCGCGGCAACCTCCGCCCCATATTCCCCCCGCTGGGCAGTCGCAAGAACCTCCGTGTCGATATCGGTTGCCAGCATGCGCAGATCGGCATTTCCCTTCGGATTGATCCGTGTCAGAACCTCAGCCGCCGCCATGGCCATGGAGTAAGGTTCCTCACCGGTCGAACAGGCAGCAGACCACAGCCTGAGGCGCTTGGCCTGCCCTGCCTTGACCCGCTTGGCCCAAGGCTCGACCACCGCCTCGCGTAGATGGTCGAAATGGTGCCCTTCGCGGAAAAAAGCCGTGTGGTTGGTCGTCACCTGATTGACGAGCTTGTCAATTTCGCCCTGCCCCTCGGTGCTCTCCAGATATGTGCAGTAGTCGGAGAACTTGGTCAAACCCAAGGCCCGCAGCCGCCGTGTCAGACGGGTATAGACAAGATCCTTCTTCCCGATGGGAAGGGTGATGCCAACCATGGCATACACCCGCTCCGACAGAGTCCGGAAATCATCATCCGTGAAGAGAAATTCCCGGTCTCGTCCCGTTCCAGCCATCGCGGTCCGTGCGGCGGCGGCGTTCATCAGAATTCCTTCCAGTCCGGATCATCCTGGACGGCCACAGCGAGCGCACTTTGCATCCGCTTAGCGGGGCTCGGCGCCGTTCCGGCCGGATTGGCCGATCCACCACGCTCACCGCGCCCGGCATTGTTGGGAAGGACGGCAACCGAGCCCTGTCGAGCCGGCGCCGCGCGATCCTCATCCAGCGCAAAGAAGTCCACCCGCCGCTGCATGTTCAAGGACTGGTCGGCCATGTTCTTCGCCGCCGCAGCGTTTTCCTCAACAAGGGCCGAATTCTGCTGGGTCATCTGGTCCATGGACGCAATGGCCGTGTTGATTTCTTCAATGCCCGTGGCCTGCTCTCGGCTGGCGGCAGAAATCTCAGAGACAATGTCCGCCACACTCTTGATCGAGCCGAGGATTTCTTCCAGCGCCTCACCAGTGCGATTGACCAAGGACACGCCGTCGGCCACCTGATCCGTACTGTGATTGATCAGGTCCTTGATGTCTTTCGCTGCCTGGGAGGAGCGCTGGGCCAAATTGCGCACCTCAGAAGCAACGACCGCAAAGCCCCGTCCTGCATCCCCGGCGCGCGCTGCTTCGACAGCTGCGTTCAGGGCAAGGAGATTTGTTTGGAACGCGATCTCATCGATCACCGTGATGATCTCGGAAATCTTAGAGGACGACCGTTCGATATCCGACATGGCCTTGACGGCATCGGCCACGACGGTGCCGCCCTGGTTCGCCGCATCACGTGCGCCAACGGCAAGTTGGTTGGCCTCATTGGCATTGTCTGCATTGCGCTTGACCGTGGTGGCGATTTCCTGCATCGCCGCGGCGGTTTCTTCCAGACTGGAGGCCTGCTGCTCGGTCCGCTGGGACAGGTCCGTCGTCCCCGAATTAATCTCAGCCGCAGCGTTCGAAACTTCCGTCGCCGCATGCTTGATCTCACCGACAATCTCGCCCAGTGTTTCGGCCATCTGGTTGGCGTCGGTCTTCAGGGTGTCGAACACACCTTCATATTCGCCATTCATCCGCCGTGTCAGATCGCCCTTGGACAAAGTGCTGACCATCTCCACGATGTCGTCCATAGCGGAGCCGGTGCGGGCACACAGATCATTCATGGCCGATGCCAGGTTGAGCATGAAGCCAGTCTTGCCTTCAAGGGGCACTTTGCGGGTGAAATCACCTCGGCTGACCGCCGTGACGGTCTCGTCAATCTCAGCCTCAATGGCAAGTTCCGCCGTCTTGTCCTGCCATTCGACAACCGTGCCAATGCGGTTCTTGTTGTCGTCAAAGACGGGAGAAACCAGCAAGCGGAGTTTCCGGCCCCCAATATTCAAGGACACTTCCGTCATGCTGGAAAGCTTGGCCAGCATGGACCGCTGATGCGCCGGGTTCTTATGGAAGATATCAATATTGGATCCCATAAGGGTCTGGGTGTTGAAGTTCGGAAGGTCCTTGCGCATGTCCGCCTCGGCGTCGCGCAGAAGCTCCATCATGGTTTCGTTGGCGAAGATGATGTTGAGGTTTTCATCCGCCACCATCACATTGGTTTGGCACGTATTGAGGGCCGAGCGGATCCGAACGTTTTCCACCACCTGATTGGCTTGCTCCGCTTCAGCACGCACCCGTTCCGTGATGTCACTTGCCGATTTGACGACCTTGATGATCTGTCCGTTTTCGTCCTTCACACTGTTGTAGATCGCTTCGATCCAGATCTCATCGCCAGACTTCGTCCTGCGGCGGAAACGGCCGCTTTGAAGCTCGCCGCGCGCCAGGCGGGGCCAGAACGCTCTGTATTCTGCGCTGTTCACCTCATCGGCATCAACGAAAATGGAATGGTGCTTGCCGACGATTTCGTCCAGGCTGTAGCCCATGGCAGCAAGGAAATTCTCGTTGGCACCAAGAATGGTTCCATCAAGGGAGAATTCGATGATTGCCTGTTCACGGGCGATGGCATCCAAAATGCTTCTTGCATTCCGGCTCTCCGAGATCTCACGTGTCAAGCGCTGATTATTCCGCACAAGAACGACACCAGCACCGATGACGGCGGCACCCGTCACCAGGGCCGCTTCAAGAGCACCGATTGCGCTCGCCAGGAGCGGGCTCGCCGGCACGGCAATGGCGACGCCAGCCAATAAGGCATAAAGACCGACCGGTTGACCGGTCCAGGTTTTCAGGTCAGCTGGGTTCGACGGCGCTTTCACAGCGGGGGTTGTCATAGTCATGATACGTCTCCTGACGGCCATTTGGCGCTGGACAAGTTTTGAGAGAACCGGGATGCGGGATTAACCACTATCGTCCGTGTCAGAACCCAGAGTTCGGACCGGCAAGATGATCAAGTTCAAGAAGCGCGATCATCTGGTCATTGACGGTGACGAGGCCCGAGAGATACTGCGCCCCAGTCAGGCCACAGGCCTCAGGTACCGGCTGGAACCGTTCCGTCTCCACCTGCAAGATGTCAGACACCCGGTCGACCAGCAGGCCAACGAGCCGCGACCCAATCTGCACAATGATGACCACATGGGTTGGTGTGGCTGCAGTCAAACCAAGCCCGAATTTGCACCGCAGATCGATAATCGGCACGACCACACCGCGCAGATTGAGGACGCCCCGAACATATTCCGGCTGGTTCGGCAGCTTGGTCACCGAGGTCCACCCCTTGATCTCGCGCACCGCGATAATGTCCAGGCAATAATATTCATCATCGATCGCGAAGCTGACGAATTGGGCAATTGTTCCCTGGACGGTTGGGGCGGAGTCCTGGCCGGTCCCCGTTTGTGCCCCCTGGTCCGTCTGGGGCGTCCCCGCCTTGTTGGCACTTGGCACGTCAACGATCTCGTCCACTTTCTGTACGGCGCTCATGCGGCCACCCTTTCCGGTTTTGCAGTCGGATCCTGATCCGTTTCCGGATCGCATCGCGTTTCGGATTCGTCGAACCATCCGCTGTCATCGGCCGCGCTGGCGTTTACCTCGCCACGACCGGGATCGTTCGGGCTCAAGGCATCCACATCAACGATCAGCGCCACGCGGCCATCACCCAGAATGGTCGCGCCGGAGACTCCGTCTATGCTGCGGTAGTTCTCTTCAAGGCTTTTGATCACCACCTGCTGCTGGCCGATCAACTCATCGACGACAAGGCCGACCCGCCGTCCCGATTCCATCTCGACAAGGACGACGAGAGCTTCTTCGGCCCGGGTCGACGCCCCGGCAATGCCCAGGCGGGCACCCAGATGGATGAGCGGCAGGAAGGCCCCCCGGATCGAGAGCACCTCAATGCCGCTCGACAGGGTGCGCAGATCCTTTCGTTGCGGCCTCACGCATTCCAAGATGCCTGTCAGTGGAAGGATGTAACGGTCTCCATCCAGCATGATGACCATGCCGTCAAGCACAGCGAGGGTCAGGGGTAAGGTCAGTGTAAAGCGTGTTCCCTGACCCAGGACAGAGTCGATGGTGATGCGGCCGCCGAGGCTTTGGATATTTCTCCGGACCACATCCATGCCGACGCCGCGGCCGGAGATCTCACTGACCGAGGCCGCCGTGGAAAATCCGGGCGCAAAGATGAGCTGGTCCACTTGCGCCGGCGAAAGGGCTGCTGCCGCCTCTTCCGTCAGGACACCCCGTTCCACAGCCTTGGCCCGGACCTTGTCCCGGTTGATCCCGCGGCCATCATCGCTGACGCAAATCAGGATGCGCCCACCACGATGTTCCGCAGTCAGCTCGATGGTCCCAGTTTCGGGTTTGCCAGCGGCAAGCCGGTCAGCGGGGTTTTCAAGCCCGTGGTCCAACGCATTGCGGATCATATGCGTGAGCGGATCACTCAGTTCCTCGATAACGGTCTTGTCGACTTCCGTCTCTTCGCCGGCCGTCCGCAATGTGACTTTCTTGCCGAGCGTGTCGCTGAGATCCCGCACGACCCGCGGCATGCGGGAGAACACCGACTTCACGGGCTGCATCCGGATTGCCATGACGCTTTCCTGAAGCTCCCGGGTGCGCAGCGTCAGATCTTCAAGACCGCGCAATTGGGACAGCTCATGGCTCGCCGTCTTGTCCGTGATGTTCTGGAGCACCATCGATTGGGCTATGACCAGCTCACCGACCATGTTGACCAGGCGATCAACCCGCTGGAGATCAACACGGATGGACGATGTGCGCGGACGGTTTGCCGGGGCATCCGGCACAGGACCCGCATTCGCTGGACGCTGCGGCGCGGGCGTGGCCGAGGGTTCTGGCAGCGGATCAAAGAAGCCGAACCCTGCCGCCTCCGAGCTGCCGGCGTTTTCTTCCGGGGGCAGCACGTCAATCACGCAATCATCGACAGCGAACTCGAACACGGACTCGAACTGGTTCAGCGGAAGGGCATCCTCAAGGGTGATCACCCAGGAAAAATAGCATGTTTCCGCGTCGAACTGGTCGAGGGGTGGCAGAGCGCTGTCATCAACCGCCACATCGATCGGCACAAGGCGTGACAGTTCGCTCAGGATCAGGAGCGGTTCATTGCCAGACGGAAGAAGACTTTCCCGTCCCTTTAGACGAACCTTGCAAGGGCCAACCATCTCAGGCCCCGATGCATTCGCCTGCTGGGTACCAGATGCGCCTGCACCGATATAACTGTCGAGCTGCTTCAGCAGTGGCGTGTCATGGGCAGCATCCAGATCTTCACCGCTCTGGGCTGCAGCGACGAGATCCTGAAGCACATCCGTTGCCCGGACCAGAAGATCGATCAGATCCCGGTTCAGTCCGAGTTGATTGGAGCGCAACAGCTCAAGGACGGCCTCGAAACTATGCGAGAAAGAGACCAACCGCGAGAACTTGAACGCTCCGGCGCCCGCCTTAATGGAATGGACGGCCCGAAAAATCGTGTTCAGCTTCTCAGGGTCAGGATCATCGCTCGACAGCGTCGTCACATGATCGACGAGGGCATCGAGCAGCTCGGCACACTCGTCAAAGTAAGTCTGCTGTAGATGGCGGAATGGATCCGCGCTGTCGGTGGTGCTCACGGACAATCCCTCACTGGCAGACTTTGTTGACGACCTGCAGCAGCTTGTCCGGATCGAAGGGCTTCACGATCCAGCCCGTCGCGCCTGCGGAACGGCCCTCCTGGCGCTTGCTATCTTCGCTCTCTGTGGTGAGGATGAGAATGGGAATGCCCTTGCAGGCATCGTCCTCTCTCAGCTTACGAATCAATGTGATGCCGTCCATGTTGGGCATGTTGACATCCGTAATGATGAGATCGAAAGACGATCCGGGCACTTTGGACAGGGCGTCAACCCCGTCCTCTGCCTCGGTCACCTCAAAGCCCGCACCCTTGAGGGTGAAGGCCACCATATCCCGCATGGTGCGGGAATCGTCGACGGTAAGGATCTTTCGAGTCATTTGGGTCCTTCCCACACAGAGAGTTTGTCCTCGAGACCGAGCTGGGCCATGGCGCAGCGCAGCCCCGGGGATGGGTCTTTGAGGATGAAGCGTCGGCCAGAGCGCTCAACCGAGGCGGCCAGCACACAGAGGAGCTGCAGCGCAGGCGTTCCGATCCGTGCGACCTGTGCACCATTGACCAGGGCCGGCAGATCATCCGCCGTTTGATTTTTCAGAATGTCGGCGAGCGTCACCGCCGTTTTCATGTCGAGGACGGCCGGGAGCTCGAACCCATCCCTGACCGATGCCGCATCAATGGGCAGCGTTGGTTTTGTCTCGGACTGATCTGACATCACATTCCCTGCAGGAAGCCCCAGCAGCGCTACCGCGCTGAGCCTGTGGATGTTACGGGAACGGACTATAAGACTAGGGAATGAAACCGCGGTTAATGCTGAATCGCGGTATTGCAAGTGTTTTCTTGGTGCGCCGGACCACCGTTCCGGAAATGAACACAGTCTTGCCCCGGTGCCATCGCGGGCATGACAGATTGACAGGTTTGGGTCAGTGTGTTGCCCACACACCGACGCTCAACTGGTCACCTTCGTCAGGCCGAATTGACGTTGGGGGGACCCCAACCACCTTGGAGGACGTCATGATTGATGCACTGAAGACAAAACACGCACCGACCCGCCGGACCGTTTTGACCGGCACAGCAACGGCCCTTGGCGCGGCCACGCTCTGCGCGGCGCCGGCCCTCGCCGATAAGGGACTGGAAGCAAAGGCGCTTGTCACCAGGGCCCAGGCCACGGTGGAGAACTTCCGTGCCGACGAAAACATGCAATGGGTTCGTGGCAATCTGAAAAGCGCCAAAGCGGTCCTGGTCGTGCCGCAAAGTGTGAAGGGCGGCTTTATTCTGGGCGGGTCCGGTGGCACCGGCGTCATGATGACTCGCCGGACTGCGGACTGGTCGCCGCCGGCCTTCTATACCATCGGCTCGATCACCTTTGGCTTCCAGATCGGGGGCGAGGTGTCGGAGCTGCTGCTCATGATCATGACCGATCGTGGGGTTGAACGGCTTTTGACCTCAAGCTTCAAGCTTGGCGCCGATCTCAGCGTCGCCGCTGGTCCCATTGGTGCCGGCGCCAAAGCCCAGACCGTGGATGTGCTCGCCTTCGCCCGCAGCAAGGGCCTTTATGGCGGCATCAATGTGGAAGGTGCGGTGATCAAGGTCCGGAACGACTATAACGAGGACTATTATGGTCGCCGCAATATCCGTCCCCGGGATATTCTGTCAGGCAATCTGGTGAGCGCGCCCGGTGCCGCCGCCCTGCGCCAATCCCTTCTGGGCCTTGAAAAGCGCTGAAGCCTTGTCGATCCCCGCCTGGTGCCATTCCGGGCGGGGACGACCTGCCACGGTGTGCAAGACATCATCAATTTACGGATCAATCATGGGCACGGGCATGGGCACTGGCGTGCAGAATCTTGTTGAGGCCGCCATGGCGCTTGCCCAAG
>CAYUYV010000014.1:44803-51389 GCA_964449455.1 uncultured Alphaproteobacteria bacterium
GGCATGGGCACTGGCGTGCAGAATCTTGTTGAGGCCGCCATGGCGCTTGCCCAAGACCAGGGCTGGCGCATCGAGGATGTGGTTCGGGCAGACACGGGCTCCATCTATTTCAGCCTAATCCAGCCAGCTGCCGGCGATGGCACGGCCAATCAGCCCCTTTTCCTGCGTGTCCGGATCAGTGGCCACAAGGCGGCAGGATGGCAATCGCGCGCCCGCTATGCCTTCATCACAGCCCACTGTCCCCGCAGGGCCAAACGGGACCTGGAACGCCTTGCACACCGGATGAAAGCCCTTGACGAAGGGGACCTGCGCCGCGGTCGGGCCAGCCGGCCCAATGCCCGTCCACCCCGGTAAGCGTGTCACTCAAGATCGATTTCCATCGGGACCATTCGCTCCGCCATGGCATCATCATAGGGCTGATAAGGCGGGATAATCCGAAAGCCGAGGGCCCCATAAGCGGCAATGGCGTCCGTTTGCCGATGCCCGGTTTCAAGACGCATCCGCTGATAGTGTCGCCGCCGGGCCCAATCCATCAGAGCTGTACACAGTTGACGACCCGCGCCCCGACCTCGCGCTTCATCCCGCACGTAAAGGCGCTTCATCTCGGCGATGGTGTCCGTGAGGGGCAATCCCATGATGCAGCCGACGGGCCGCGTTTCACCCTGAAGCCAGGCGACAAGGATCACGCCGCGGGGCGGTGCATGGAGGATGGGCAACTCAGCAAGCAGCCGGTCCATCGCTTCTGGGGCGTAATAGCGCTCCACGAGCCAGACTTCGTCCGCATAGAGAACCCGCACATAGCCGAGAAAATCCGTCACCAGAGCCTGTATCTCGGGAAGATCGGCAGGGAGGCGGGCCTCGGTGATCGTCAATGCCGCCATGGCTATGCTCCGCATACGCGATGAAGAACGCGGAAATCGGGTTTAGGCCGCGACGTCCTCAAGATCACCCTGTCGGAGCACTCAGCAATGACAGCGAGCAGGATTGGCAGCGACACCCTGGTGGGAAAAAGAGGGCCAGCCCCAGACAGGGCCGGCCCTCCTTCTTGATCAACGCAGATATTCGTTCAGGAACGCCACATAAGCGTTGGAGGCCGTGATGCGGTTTTCCCGTTTCAGGAAGCCATGGCCCTCGTCGGGAAACACGATGTATTCCACGGGCACACCGTTCTCGCGGACTTTCTCGACGATTTCGTCGCTCTCCACCTGCAACACACGCGGATCATTGGCACCCTGAACGACCAGCAAGGGCTTTACGATATTTTCCGCATGGAACAGGGGCGAGATGCGACGGTGCCGTTCCTCATCGGTCGCCGGATCACCCATTTCATCATAGAGGGCTTCCTTGAAGGACTCCCACCAGGGTGGGATGCTCTTCAGGGTACGGACCCAATTGGTCACACCGAAAATATCGATGCCCACATCGAACACGTCCGGCTCAAAGGCCAATGCCGCGGCAACCATATAGCCGCCATAGCTGCCACCGATGATGCCAATCTTCTCGCCATCGACCCAGTCAAGGGAGGCCATATAGGTCTTGGCATAGACGATGTCCTGAAGGTCCACCTCACCGTGGCGGCGATCGTCCATGTGGAAGAAGGTCTTGCCGTATCCGGATGACCCACGATTATTGGCCGCCAGGATGGCATAGCCGTGATTCACCAGATGCTGGATCGTGGCACTGTAGCCGACGCGGCTCTGGCCGCCCGGACCACCATGGACCCAGATCAGGGCCGGCACCGGCGTCTCACTTGAGGCCTGGTGCGGCTTGTAGAGGACACCCGGGATCTCAAGCTCGTCGAAGCTCTTGTAGCGGACGACTTCGGAGGACACGAGATCCGCCGGATCGATCGCCGGATTGGCCGTATCGGTCAGCCGGAGAACCTCTCCGCTTTTCCGGTTCAGCACATGCACATTGGCGGGCGCCCGGTCCGACGTGATCAGAAAGGCCATGATCTGGTCATCGGGAGAAAAGCGCACATTGGCGAGGTCACCCTCGGGCAGCTCCGGCATCGCCAGGGCCTCTCCGGTCTCCAGATCCGTGACCGTCACTTCCGTGCGGGCATCGGCATTGACACCGGTCACACGGATCTTGCCGGAGGGGGAGAACGTAACAAAGGACACATCCCAGTCGGCGGTGACATAGGGCGCCTTTTCGCCGCTCGCCAGGTCATAGGTCCAAGCCTGGTTCCATTCGCCCACTTCGTTGGTGCTGTAGACGAGCTTTGTGTTGTCCGGCGTGAAATCCATGGAGCCATAGGCAATATTGCCCTCATGCTCCGTGATCACCTTGGGCGTCTTGTCCTCCGCCGACAGATCAACGAGCAGGATATCGCTGTCGGCGCTCGTGCGCGGCTTGTCGAGGGCGAGCCAGCGACCATCCCGGCTCATGGCCGAAATCTGAAGCCCGACCGTGTTTTCGAACACCATCGTGCGCGTATAGCCGTCAATCGCGATGGTGTAGAGATCAAAATGACGTTCATCGCGCTCATTGGTGAAGACGTAGAACTGGCTGAAGTCTTCGCTCCAGCCGGCAAAACCCGCCTTGACCTTCTCGCCAGGCGTCAGGTCGGTGAGCGTGCCGTCCTCTTCCCGGACATAGACATGGTTGAGTTCATTGCCGCCCTGGTCCGCCGTGAACAGCAGGCGACCGTCGCCGGGGAAAAAGCTCGCCGCAAATGTGGCGTCATCGGTCGACTCGGTCAGTGCCCGTCCTTCACCGCCTGCAATAGGCAGCGCATAGGCATTGAAGATGCCCGACTTGTCCCAGCTCACCAGGATCTCAGAGCCGTCCGGGGAGAACGGCAGACCACTGCTCGTGGGCAGAAAGGCCGAACTTGTTTCAAAGAAGACCCGGGCGTCATAGGTCTGTGATGGCAGAGACGGCATCGCCTCGACCTCGTCTTCAGCTGCGCCCGGGTCGGTGGGCGCCTCCGCGGTCTGGGTTTCTGCAGGCGGCGTATCCTGTGCGGGGGCTTCGGCATTTTCCGCGTTGGGCGTCGAGCTATCGCAGGCTCCGAGCCACAGGGCCGCGGCCAGAAGGCCCCATCCTGTTTTTGTCATCTGTCTAACCTCGTCTTTTGGGACCCTCAGCGCGGCGCCTGCAGACCATCCGATGATCGGACAATCCAAAGACGAGCCCGCGAACGGTCCGACTTCGATCGATTGGACTATGATGACAGAAATCCGATGACCAGACCAAGGCTGGGCTGATCCAGCCCAACCTGCCGATAAAGTGTGCGGGATCAGTCGATCCGGCAGCGGGCAATGGATACAGGTCGACCATTGCGCCGATAGCAAGCCCGCCTTGTGGTCACGAAGTCTTCGCCGCTGCGAAATTTGCAGCATACGCGCTCACGGGGCGTATCGTCGTAATCCGGCCGTCCATCCAGATCCACATTGCGCCGGGGTGCCGGAGCGACAACGCAGGCGGTGAGCAACACCGCCGCCATGCCTGTCACCGCCAAAGATCGTATTCTCATGGTCTCCACCTCCCGTCCTCGTAACGCCTGGGGAATTCAGCCCGCCATGGGGAGGACTATGGACGGGGCGACCTGAACGGGTGCGGCATGGACCATTCAGCTTCCGTTCAGACGGTGAAATACGCGACATGCCCTTCCGACCTACACGCACCTGACATATTGGTCTGCATATATGGCTGATCGGGAGCAGGAGGGGTTCACGTGGCGGAGCTTGTCGGACAGATCCCAGGGATGTGGAGCCCTATCGTCTCAAGCGTGTTGCTGGCTTTGGGCCTTGGCCTTCTGGTCGTTTTCGGGGACACGCTGGTGACCGGCGCGGTAAAACTGGCGGCCCGCCTGAAGATCCCCGTTTTTTTCATCGGCCTGACCATTGTGGCCTTCGGCACCTCCGCGCCGGAGCTCTTTGTGGCCATTACGGCGGTTCTCGATGGCTCCCATGGTGTCGTCTACGGCAATGTGATCGGCAGCAATATCTGCAACATCCTGCTGGTGCTTGGCTTGCCTGCCCTGCTATTCACGATTTCCGCCGAGGAAGAAAACCTGACCATCGGCACGCTGCTGATGCTGGCCTCGACGGTTGTGTTCGCGGTGATGGTCCTGCTGGACAGGCGCATCAGCATTCTTGAAGCCGGCATTCTTCTCGCCTTGTTGGCTGCTTTCCTAATCTATTCTGCAACGCGCTCCGGCGGGGGTGACGACGAGGATGAAGTGGAGGAGCTGGCGACCGCGGATATGCCCTTCAGCCTGGCCGAGACGCTGCCCATGATGGGCGTCCTCATTGTGATCTCGATGGTGGGTCTTGCGGTGGGAGCGGAACTTACCGTGTCCCAGGCGATCCTGCTGGCGAGCCGCATTCCTGGCATTTCCGAGGAGGTCGTTGGCCTGACCATCATTGCGCTCGGCACATCCCTGCCGGAACTTGCCTGTACCGTCTCTGCGGCCCGGCGCAAGGAATTCTCCGTGGGCTTCGGCAATATTCTGGGCAGCAACATTTTCAACATCCACGCCATTGCCGGGATCGCGACACTGTTCACCGCAAATGGGCTGATCTTCCCGCCCGAGGACACGGTGGGGCATACGCTGGAGGGCGATCTGGTGATCCTGATCGCCGCTTCGAGTCTTGCCTCTTTCTATATTATGGAGAAGAACCCAAAGATCGACCGGCTCTCGGGCCTCCTGCTTTTCGGCTGCTACCTGCTCTTTCTCTTCTACCTCGTCGCGCCTGTTCTTTAGGATGTGAGCCGCTTTACGACATGGCGGGCGACCGCCGCATGGATGGCATCGCCTTCCGCCGCCAGGGGTTTGGGCATGTTGAGATAGCTGACGATCAGAAGCGGGCCATGGGCCGGAGGCTGATCGGCGGCCGGCAAGGCAAAGGCCACATCATTACTGGAATTGGTCGTATTGGTGCCGGTCTTGTCACCGACGATCCAGCCCTCAGGCACACCGGCACGCAGGCGCTTGAAGCCGGTCCGTGCACCGATCATCCAGCCACGCAACAGATCCCGCGACGCCCGCGACAGGACAGAGCCAAACAGGAAGGTCTGCATCAGCGCCATCATGGCCACCGGAGTCGTTGTGTCCCGCGGATCTCCGGGCACAAAATTGTTGAGTTCCAGCTCCCACCGATCGAGCCGGGTCACCTGATCTCCCGCAGCGCGGACACCATCCGTGAACCCCGCCGGACCACCAAGGGTGGCGAGCAGAAGATTGGCGGCCGTATTGTCGCTGATTTCGACGGCGGCGGCACACAAATCCCGCACACTCATAGACCCGGCCTCGACAAATTTCTCCGTCACCGGAGAATAAGTGACCAGATCCTCTTTGGCATAGGGAACGCCGCGTTCAAGATCCTCCGAGCCCGCATCGACCCGCGTGAGGACAAGTCCTGCCAGAACCCATTTGAAGGTCGAGCACATGGCAAAGCGCTCCCCGCCGCGATGGCTGAGCGTTTTGCCGGTGGCAAGATCCACGGCAGCAACGCCGATGCGAGTCACGCCGGGCTGGTCTTCCAGCGCCTTAAGGCCTGAGTTCGTCTGAACGGCAGCGGCGGGCCAGGCACTGACAAGGCTAGCGGCAGCGGCGCTGCTCAGCACGACCGAGCGCCGCGTAGGCCGGGAGAGCCCGACACTGGGGTGGTCTGTCATTCGTGCTCCATTTGCATGAGATTGGTTCCAACGCGGTAATTTCTACCGACAGACGCATGAGATATGAAAGCACCATCGTCAACACAGGAGAGGACGAGAGTCGTGAACAGTGTCGAGAACAAGGTGGTCGTGATCACAGGCGCAAGCCAGGGCATCGGTGCGGCAACAGCGCGGCATCTGGCGGATCGGGGCGCGCGGGTGGTCCTGGCGGCCAGGCGCCTTGAAGCACTCGAAACGCTGGTTGCCGAGATCCGTTCAGCGGGTGGTGAAGCCAGCGCCGCGGCGTGCGATGTCAGCCGCTATGGGGACGTCCGTGCCATGATCGATCATGCCCTGGAGCGCTATGGCCGGCTCGATGTGCTTGTGAACAATGCGGGGGTCATCGATCCGATTGCCCGCCTGACCGACAGCGATCCTGACGCCTGGTCCAAGGTTGTCGACATCAACTACAAGGGCGTCTATTATGGTCTGCACACGGCTATTCCAGCGATGCTCCGGGGCGGTGGTGGCACCGTGATCAATATCAGTTCCGGCGCGGCCACGGGTGCCCTTGAAGGCTGGAGCCATTACTGTTCGACCAAGGCGGCCGTGCTGTCCCTCACCCGTTGTGCGCACAAGGAATATGGTGACCAGGGGATCACGGTGGTGGGGCTGAGCCCGGGCACGGTGGCGACGCAGATGCAGATTGCGATCAAGGAGTCCGGCGTCAATCCCGTGAGTCAGCTCGATCCATCCGTCCACATCCCATCGGAATGGGTTGCCGAGGCCATCGCCCATTTGTGCGGACCACTCGGCCAGGAATTTGCAGGTACGGATTTTTCCCTCAAGACCGATGAAGGCCGGGCCCGAATCGGGCTGCCCCCTATATCGGGGTGACAAACGGGCATTCCGGTCCCCTCGTTAACCGGCTAGTGTCGTGGATCAGAAGTCCGCATGAGAAGTCCCGGCACGTCCGTCT
>CAYUYV010000015.1:0-3243 GCA_964449455.1 uncultured Alphaproteobacteria bacterium
CTAGGGCAGCCCATTCCGGTGGGGACACCGATTCCAACCTTCTTTGACGTGTCCACCAGCCTGATCAATGCGGCCAAGGCGGAAGCATTCGGCCTTGAGGCGTCGCTTGATGCACGGCTCACCCCCTATTGGTCCGTCGACATTGCCGGCAGTTGGCAGCACCTTGATGTCGATGTGGACGGCGCCAATCTGGACAGTGCCCTCGTCGAACAGCTTCAGCGCTCCAGTCCGCGGGCACAGGTGAATGTGCGCTCCGGTCTCGATCTGACCAACGACATTGAGGCGAATGTCTGGGTCCGGTATGTGGGGGACCTGGGCGATGATGTGGTTGAGTCGTATACGGATCTTGACGCCCATATTTTGTGGAGGCCGACCAGCGACATCGAGCTCAGGCTTTCAGGGGAGAATCTCCTGGAGCCGCGGCGACAGGAGTTCAATCAACCGACGGTTCCTGCCGGTTTCATCGAGCGGCGGCTGAGAGCCGGCATCTCGGTGCGGTTTTGAGGGGCTGTCCATGATCAAGCGACCGCATCTCAGCCGGTTAACATCGTTGATTATGGGGTTATGCCTCGGCGCGCATTCACTCGCTTATGCCGATGGCGGAAAATCCCGCGATCAAGATCTGAAAACCGCCTTCATTTACAATTTCGCGCGCTTTTCCAAATGGCCCAAGGCCAAAACCGGGGGCGAGGCGACGGATGTCACGATCTGCATTTCGGCGGATGCACCCTTGACGGGCGCGTTGCAGTCGCTCCATGGCAAGCCCGTCGGATCTGGCGGCAAGATTGAGGTCCGCGTCTATGACGAACCGGACGACACTCTTCATGCCTGCGCGATCGTGTTCCTGACCCGGAGCGAAATGAGTGCCGCGCGCCTTTCCTTCTTTGAGGCCCATCACATCCTGACGGTGAGTGATACGGATGATTTCGTCCGTGGTGGGGGGGCGATCGGCCTTGTGAAGATCGGCCGTCAGCTGCGTTTCGAGATCAATCTGAGTTCGGCTCAACGCGCTGAGGTGCGGCTGAATTCCCGCCTGATCCGCCTCGCCATCAATCTTGAGTAAAGGCAACACCGTGCTGAGATCTGATCGTCTGACACTGAAGGCCAAGATCGCCTTGGCGGCATCGGTGGCATGCACCATCGCCCTTCTGGTTGCCGGCGCGTCCTTTCTGGGTTTTCAATATCTTAATGCCCGCACGGCCCTTGTTGCGAAGAGTGTAGCGCTGGCACAACTCGCAGCCAGCAATGTTTCCGCCGCCGTTCTCTATCAGGATCACGAGACCACCCGGGAATATCTGGGTGCCTTCGATGTCATGGACGAGTTTCTCGCGGCAACAATCGTCCTGCCCAATGGTGAGGAATTTATCCGCTACGCGGTGGCCGAAGGGCAGGCGGGTCTTTTGCCGCGGCGTTTCGTGCAGCGGTCCGTCCCACAGCATAACTTCGTTGAAGGCGCGCTGCAGGTTTACGCACCGGTCATGCTGGACGACGAGATCGTCGCTGGCGTGCACCTGGGCATCAGTCTTGCGCCAATCCATCGCACGATCATGATGACACTGATGGTCGTGACCACTGCATTTCTCGGTGCCATCGCCATCGCAGCATTGATCGCGGGTGTGTGGGCGCGCAAAATGGCCGAACCGATGGATCGGTTGGGCGAAACCATGGAACGCATCGGCCAGACCTGCGATTACTCAGTCCAGGTCGCGCCCTCTCCGGATCCTGATCTTGGTCGGCTGATCAGTGCATTCAACACCATGCTGAACGAAGTGCGGTCCCGAGACAGCAAGCTGGAGGCAGTCGTCGGGGATCTGCGTGTTGCCCATAACGACCTGGAGAACCACAAGCGCAATCTGGAGCGTGAGGTGGATGAGCGCACCCAGGAACTGCGCGAGGCCGTCGACAATCTGGTGGTCGCCAAGGAAAAAGCCGAAGCGGCGAGCATCGCCAAATCCGAATTCCTGGCCAGTATGAGTCATGAAATCCGCACACCCATGAATGGTGTCATGGGCATGACCCAGTTGCTCCTGCGCGCGCCGCTTGATGACATGGTCAAACAGAAGGTGACGACCATCCATGAGTGCTCCGTCTCGTTACTGACGATCATCAATGAGATCATGGATTTTTCCAAGATCGAGGCCGACCAGCTCGAATTGGAGCGTGTTGAGTTCAGTCTGCACAGCACTTGTGACTACATCTACAGTCTTTTCCATGAGACGGCGGAAGCAAAGGGCTTGAGTCTGTCCGTGACGATTGAGGATGGCGTCTTTGATTTCCTGATTGGTGACCCAACGCGGCTGCGCCAGATCCTGACAAACCTCACTCAGAACGCCATCAAGTTCACAGAACAGGGCGGCGTGACAATCCATGTGAGTGAGGCGCGGGACGACACGGCCGGTCAGACCCATGTGAGCTGGATCCGCGCGCGTGTGAGCGACACGGGCATCGGTATCCCTGATGACAAGCTGCCCGACATTTTTGATGCTTTCAAACAGGCTGACCAGTCAACAACGCGCAAATATGGTGGAACCGGCCTTGGGCTGACGATCGTGCGCAAGCTTGCCGAGGCCATGGGCGGCAGCGTGTCGGTCAGTAGTGAAGTCGGTGTTGGTAGCGTGTTTGAGGTGCATCTGCCTTTCGCAAAAGGGATAGGGCGCTTGGTGCCGCAGCATGCTCATCCGGTGAATGATCTGCCTGCAAACCAGGCCTTGTCCGAGCGGCGTATCCTGGTTGCCGAGGACAACGACGTCAACTACGCCATTGTGAGACAGTGTATAGAGGCATTCGGCTGCCAGAGTGAGCGGGCGCCAAATGGCCAGGACGCGCTTGACCGTCTTGCCAGTGAGCAGTTCGACCTTGTGCTGATGGATTGTAGTATGCCGGTGATGGATGGCTATGCTGCCACAAAGGCAATCCGGGCGAGAGGGGACCTTTCACGGGATGGCGAACGCCTGCCGATCATCGCCCTGACGGCCCATGCCATGGGCGGCGATGCGGCCCGGTGTTTTGATGTGGGCATGGACGATTATCTCAGCAAGCCAATCGATATCGCGCAATTCTATCAAACCCTGGACCATTGGCTCAGCCCAGCCTGCGAGCGGACCGGTGGCCTGGTTGAGGCGCATGGCATTGCCCGAGGCGCCGGCATCTGACGGACAAGCCCTGACCCGCGACCATCGGCTCATGCGACCATGGGCTATCGCGACCATGGGCTGTCGCGAAGATGGGCTAGTGCGACGATGG